>CADCPJ010000001.1 GCA_902803245.1 uncultured Lachnospiraceae bacterium
GCGAAGCACATGAGGGCGATGTTGATCTCATAGAGGTCCTCATCTTCTTCGTCGTCCGCCCAGACTTCCTGAGCGCCTGCAAAGGTTGCGGCCGGAACCATTGTCGCTGACATCGCTCCGACAAGCAGCATGGCAAGTAGTTTCTTTTTCATACTCTACCTCCGATAAATGAGTGTGCGGCCTTTCTCTTCTTCCGGCCGCGTCGTTTTGGATACCAACACTTTATCCCCTTTTTCCGTCCCGTTCTATCTCTTTCCTGTCCGTATTTTCTCTCAGGATGTTCTGCTTTTTGCCCTGTTTTTATCCCTCTCCGTTTTGTTTCTGCAACTTTTCCATTATGGTATAACGTATTTTGTCTTTCCGAACAAAATCCATGAACGTCCCGCATGTTTTTCGTCAATATTGCCTGTTTACAGGTGTATTTCTGTGAAGAATTGACACATGGGAAAACAATGTGCAAAAATTAGTTATCCGATGTTTGTTCGGCGAGACACTGCCGGAGCTGTCAGGGCCGTTCCGCCGCCATCATGTCTATTGTTGCATTTGTTGCATTCATTTTATTATTGCGTCTGTCACGAACGAAAGCCCGGCCGGGCGGCAGGAGCAGCCGGGCCGCCTTGTTCAGGCAGGCGTCCGCACATCAGAAACCACGGGGAATTATGCCATGGATAAAAAAGGCCAGAAGGAAACTGAGTCCGGCATCCGCCCGGTTCAGCCGGAAGGGAAGGAAAAAGCGGCGGGCATCCGCCCGGATCAGCCGGAAGGGAAGGAAAAAGCGGCGGGCATCCGCCCGGTTCCGTCAGAAGGGAAAGAAAAGCAGGCCAGCATTTACACAATCGCCCGCAAGACGGGCTATTCGGCCGCCACGGTCTCCCGCGCCCTCAGCCGCCCGGACCGGGTGAGCGAGAAGACCCTGCGCATCATAAAGGAAGCCGCGGCAGGCTGCGGATTTGAGAAGCGGAGCTACCGCACCGCCCGCGCCCCGGAAGCAAGAAAACCTACGGGGTACTATCTCATGTCCGTCCCGAACCCCGAAAACCCCTTCTACGGCCAGATCATAGAGGGAGCGGTGAGCGCCGCGTCTTCCTACGGCTGCAGGATCTATGTGGATTACACTCTCTTCGCCGAGCGCTCCGCAAGCGGAATCACGCGCATTCCGGACCTTGGGAGCTTTGACGGGATGATCCTCATGACCGCCATCGAGGACGAAGAGCTCCTTCATCTTAAGGAGGACCTGCCTCTCATCCAGTGCAGCGAGTACAACGAGCATCTCACCGGCATCTCCGCCGTGAGCATAGACGATGTGGCCAGCGAGAGAAAGGCCGCGGAGCACATCATTTCAAGCGGGGCAAAAGACATCGCCTACGTCTCCTGCCCTCTGTCGATGCGCTATGCGAAGCGGCGCCTCAGGGGATTTGAAGAAGCGTGCCGCGCCCACGGGATATCCGTTCCGTCCCACAGGATCATCGTCCTCCCGCAGGCCTCTTACACCGCCGCGCTCGACGCCGCCCACAGGCTTCTTGGCTCCCCGGACCGCCCCGAGGCCGTCGTCTGCTCATCGGACATCTACGCAATCGCGTGTCTTCGGGCCGCAAAGACCATAAACATCTCCATTCCCGAGGACCTCCTGGTCATCGGCTTTGACGACATCCCGATGGCATGCATGACGGAGCTCTCTCTCACAACAATCCGGCAGCCCCGCTTCCGGCTTGGCTTCGCCGCCTTCGAGACGCTCTACCTGGAGATCCGGAATCCGGAAATAAAAAAGCAGAGGATCCTGCTTCCGACTGAGCTCATCATAAGAGAGACGACCGGCCTCCGCCGGTCGCCGTAAAGGATCATATAAGGTTCTGCTCTTTTTTAAGCTGCTCTTTATAAACCGCAGCGTCCGAAATCCGCCCGCGCTTTTTCACTCCCCGGCCGGGAAGATGTGGATGCTCCCGATCCCGTTCGGGGGCAGCTTAAGCTCAAGCTCAAGGAGCCCCCGCTCCGCCTCCACGGTGGAGATGAGAATCTGCGGCACGCAGATCCTTCTTAAATATTCCACGTCGCGGCGGTCCAGCACGTCGGACCGCCCCATGCGCTTCCACTCGTCCTCCACGCTCCCGTGTTCCGAGTCCAGAATACGGGTCTTTGCGATGTATCTTCCGTCCGGAACGCCTTCGATCACAAAGCGGAATCTCCTCTCCGTCCCGGAATAATACTCCTCATCCCACTCAGGATAATTGTCCTCCCGGAGGTCCCTGTAGAAGTCAAAATATTTGGCGTCGGGATGAATGTAGTTGTGGCAGACGATCCGGTATCTCCCGTTTCCGTCCGAAGTGATGATCCCGTTTCCGTCTGCGGCGAGAAAGAAATTCCCGAGCCGGTTAAAGAAATCGAGTCCGTAGTAGGACGGCTTGCAGATCCCGTCCCTGCTCAAAAGACCGCCGCTCCCGTCAAGGAGCTGTCCGCTGTCATAGTAGCTGGAGTAGAGGTCCGACGCAAACCAATAGCCCGCCGCGTCCACTTTCCCGATCATCTGGAGGAGGCTCCTCACCACATAAGCCCCCTTATAAATGCTGTCGTTCAATGGATCCCGGCTGGCAAACGTGCTGTTCCACTCCGTGACGTAGAGCTTCGCCTGTCCCAGGTTGTTGTCCCGGAGGATTTTCTGCACCTTTTGGAGGAAGCGGGGCACATAATCTTCGCCCCTGTAGAACACCGCATTTTTGCCGTCGGGGTCCAGAAACCCGTTGTCAAAGGGAAAGAGATAGACGGAGACAAAATCCGGGCGGGAATACCGCCGCCCCCAGTTCCTCGCCAGTTCCTCAAAGAGGTTGCCGTACTCCCTGGAAAAGCCGGCGCCGCCGATCTCTATCTGGGGGAGAAGCCCTTTCGCCGTCTGCCGGCACTTAGCAAAGAGCTCGAGGTAGTCCCCGATTTCCTCGCTCCCCGGATTCATCCACAGTTCAATCCGCCACTTTTCCACATACTCCTCGCCATAGAGATGCATGTAGTGCCGCAGAAAGCTCTCCAGGAAGCCGCAGAACACGTCCCCGCTTTCAAACGGGCTCATCCTCTCCTCAAACAGCACGCTGCTCAGCACGCTGCGCGACAGCTGTACGGGCTTAAAGCCCATCTCGATGTGCGGGTACATCCGGTGATTATAGAGATAGGCAATCACCGCGTCGAGCCGCGTGAAGCTGTAGCCGTGATCCGGATTTCCGTCGTAGACCATGAGCTCCGGAGACCAGATATCCCAGAATCTCACGTACCGGATACCCAGTCCCTCGCGGATCTCCGTCAGGTGTTCCTGCATATCCGCCCGCAGGAGATCGCGGGCCAGGCCGGCGTTGACCATGTCGCTCCAGAATCTCTTTAAGAGGCGGTTTCTGCCGTTCACGGCGAAGAGCGTCTGTTCATTTCCCTTTGCGCCGCGCAGATAGGTCCCGTGCCTCTCCATATACGTGTGGATGCGCTCCTTCAGCTCCGGGCTCTCCTTCGGATACGCCGCGTCTTCACCGGACTTTTGCTTCTCTCCGGTCTCCCTTTTCTTAACCCGGTACTCCGACGGGGTCATCGAAAAGCGCCTGCGGAATTCCCTGTTGAAGGACACGGTGCTCGGAAATCCGCTCTCCATGGCAATCCGGATGATCTTCTCGTCGGTCTCCTCGATTGCGCGGAGGGCGTGCTCCAGCCGGATGTCCGTTAAGAGGGCGCTGAAGGTCTTTCCGAACTGCTTTCTTATGTAGCGCGACAGATACGTCTCGGTAAAGTACGTAAGTCCCGCCAGGTCGCTCAGAGTCACCTGCTCCATATAGTGAAAATGGAGATAGGATAAAAGCTCGTTCCTCACCGACCGGTCGTCTCTCTTTTTCGTCACAACGGAGAGCTTTTTCCCGGTCATGGAATGCTGCTTCAGGACATAGAGGAGCTCTAAAACCACGGACTCGACAAGCATGCTCTCGTCAGCTTCCCTCATCTCATAGTATCCGAAGAGGCGCTTTAAAAGGCCCGAAATCTTCTCACGCACTTCGGGGGAGTCGGTATCAGAGGAAGCATGGATCCGGTACCGCTCCGTCTCAAGGTAAGGCCCGCAGGTATCCGCGCTCAGCTCGAGAAGGCCGAGGAGCCCGTCCGGGGAGACTTCCGCGCGGCAGAATTCGCGGCCGTTTACCGCGAGATAGCCGCCCTCCTTCATGGACAGAGCGCCCCCGTCCAGGGCGAACTCCGCCCTCCCGCTGAGCACAAAAAAGAGGCGGGGATCCCTAAATGCCCCCTCATACGGATCGCTGCCGCCCAGTATCCACAGTTTTCCCGTTCTTCTCATCAAGCGGCCGTCTCCTCATTTTTCGAATCGCCGTCATAGAGAGAGAATACCCTCTCCATGAGCGCGGTAATGAACCATGTCACGAGCACCGGCATGACGAGGGCGGAGATCGGCAGAATATAGATCACGATGCCTCCGAAGGCAAGGAGCAAAAAGACGCCGGCCGTCGTCCCGAGATGCCGCACGGCAAGGAGGAGGGCGTTTTTCAGGATCTGCTTCAGGGCGTTGCGGAAGCGGGAGATCTGGGCATAGACCCACACGGAATAGAGAATGAGGAGGACCTGGAACACCCTTATGAGGACATACAGGTTGCCCGCGGGGTTTCCGTTTGCAAGCAGGGATTTGAGGATATAGACGTCGGCCTCAAAGAGGATGAAAACGCCCGCGACGACAGCCCCGACCGGCAGAGTCTGCCTCCAGTTTTCTTTCAGGGATTCCAGGAAGCCGCCAAACACATAGCCGCGGCTGTTCTTCAGATTCCGCTCCGTCACGTCATAGAGCGCGGTAAAGGAAGCCCCCGCCGTGAATACCGGGATCAGGCAGATCAGGAACAGAATTCCCGCTATGAGGATCGACCAGAGCTTCCGGATCAGAGTGATGAGTGGTCCGTCGTAGTCAAACAGCTTCATGATGTGCCCCTGCTCCTTGTATGTTTGGAAAGGGATGCGAAGCATCCCGGGTGCCTTGGGTGCTGAACAGCTGCCTGTGCGCAAAAGAGACGAAACAGCGGCCTTAATGCCGGGGATGCCAAACAGCTACGGACGGCTCTCGTGCGCGCTTACAATCGACTTCTCCTTCCACTTTCCTCTCTTATAGAAGATCACGTGAAGAACCGCCCCCGCAAGCCAGCTGACAAGGAGCGACACGTAGATCATCTCCTGGCGGCCCTTCGGCAGCTCCGGGGTCCTCGTGAGGAAGCAGAAGAGGTAGGCCAGCGGCACGCGGATGCCCAGTGTCTGGATGATCGACAGCCACATCGGCGTCACCGTATCTCCCGCGCCCCTCATCACGCCGGCCAGCGTCTGGATCACCGCCATCGCGATGTAGCCGAGGGCGAGGATCTTCATGAGCTGCATGCTGAGGTCGATGAGCTCGTCGGTATTGGTGAAGATGCCCATGAGCGGGCGGCCGAAGAGAAGGATCAGCGCCACGAGCACAAGAGAGACGATGAGCGACAGCACGAGGCCTTGTCTTGCCCCTTTGGTCACGCGCTTCATGTCCCCGGCCCCGATATTCTGGCCGACGTAAGTGGTGAGCGCAGTGCCGAAGGAGAAGTTCGGCAGCATCGCGAAGCCGTCCACGCGCATGACGATGACATTGGAGGCGACAAACTGGGCCCCGAACTGGTTGGTCAGGGACTGGACAAGAATCATGGACATCGACAGGATCGCCTGAGTGATTCCGGAGGGGAGGCCGAGGCGGACGATTCCCTCCCCGTAGCGCTTCTTCCACTTCATGTAACTGAGTTTGAAGTCGAAGAGGTCC
>CADCPJ010000002.1 GCA_902803245.1 uncultured Lachnospiraceae bacterium
AACAGCTGCGCCGGCAGCAGATACACAGCCTGCGGCAGAAGCCGCTCCGGCAGCAGATACACAGCCTGCGGCAGAGAACGCACAGGGTGCGGGAAGTGCCGCGCCGGCTGCAGATACACAGCCAGCGGCAGAAGCTGCACCGGCGGGGGCTGTACAATCTGCGGCAGCGGCTGCTCCGGCCACTCAGCCGGCATGATTGCATGATTGCTGTGACAAGGCCCGCGTTTTTACCACGAACTTGTACTGCGCAGGGAAAAAAGGAGCCGCCCCTATAAGGACGGCTCCTTTCAACTCGCTTATGGCTGACAGACTCATCTTATGTGATTATGAGAGCTTCTTCCTGCTTCTCACAGTGCCTCGGCCTCACTGCCCGCTTGTATCTCTTTTGTGCTGTTCATGTCATACTTTTCCGTAAAGTGCTGATATATGGCGCTGTACTGCTCCGGGCTCAATTCTTCGGCATCCGCGGAATGGACATGATAGTCCGGGTGGTCCTGGTATTCGCGGCGCACCGCGCCGGACAGGGCGACACAGTGGGAGGCAATTCTCTCAAATGAGTTCACCAGCTCATTGAACACCTCTCCCTGCTTCAGATCGCATTCTCCTCGGCCGAGTCTTACGATATGGCCGCTTTTGAGCTTCTCACACAGGTCGGATACAACGGCGGAGAGAGGCTTGACCTGGGAAGCTACGTGCAGATCGCTGTCCTGGAAACTCCGTATCGTGCTGTTGACAATCTCCCGGATTGCCGCAATCGCGATGCTTAAGTCCCGCATCGCGTCCTTGGAGAAGGAAATGTTCTCCTCGCTGATCTTGTGGGTGATGCGGGCAATATTGGAGGCGTAGTCGCCGATCCTTTCGAGGTCTCCGATCGCGCGCAGATTCATCATCACGCGGCGCGTCTGCTGGGAATTCATCTCGCGCTTCGTAAGGAGCATCAGGTAATCGCCGATCTTGGATTCGTACTTGTCGATCAGGTCCTCTTTTCTCTGCACCTTTGCATATTTCTTCTCATCGTATTCAAAGATCAGATTGAGCGACCTTCCTACGTTCTTGCGGACCTTCTTCGACATGCCAAAGACCGCGCGGCCGGCCTGGCCGAGGGCCAGGGCGGGGGAGAGGAGGAGACGCTCCTCCAGGAGATCGAAGTCCGCGCTGTCCGCGATATCTTCCAGATCCTCCTCCGAGTCCTTGATCAGTATCCTGGTCAGCTCCTCGATCTTCGGAATGAACGGGAAGAGGATGCAGACTGTGAGGATTCGGAAGATCGAGTTCACGGCCGCGATGATGACGGGGTTCACAGTCATGGACATGAATGAAAAATGAAGAACGGCATTCAGGGAATAGAAGACAACCGCCCAGAGGACCATACCGATGAGATCGTTGAGAAGGTAGACTAGGGCTGTCCGCTTGCCGTTCTTGTTTGCTCCTATGGAGGAGATGAGGACGGGGCAGGCCGCCCCGACGCCGATGCCGAGAATTACGGGAAATGCGGTCGCAAAGGTCAGGGCACCCGTCACGGAGAGCGCCTGCAGAATACCGACGGAAGCGGATGCGCTCTGCAGGACGACGGTCATTAAGATACCGAGAAGCATGCCGGGGATCGGGCTGGAGAACATTGAGAGCGCATTCATGAAGATACTGCTGTCTTTTAAAGGTGCGACAGCCCCGCTCATCATCTGCATGCCCACCATGAGAATCGCAAATCCGAGCATGATGCTGCCTGCATTTTTCGCGGCCGTGTGCCTGGCAAGCATGCGGATCAGCGTGCCGGCAATCGCCACGACGGCCGCGATGGTCGAAGAGGAGAGCAGCGCTGCGATCCCGTTCGATCCCTGAATATAGGAAAGGCATAGTATCCATCCCGTGATGCTCGTCCCGATGTTGGCCCCCATGATGATGGCAATTGCCTGGCGGAGCTTCATCATGCCGGAATTGACAAAACCGATCACCATCACGGTGGTTGCCGAGGAGGACTGAATGACGGAGGTAACCCCGGCTCCGAGCAGGACTCCCTTGACCGGAGTGCTGGTCATCCTGTAGAGAAATGCCTCCAGTTTGTCTCCGGCGACACTCTTCAGCCCGTCGCCCATAAGTGACATCCCGAAAAGAAAAAGAGACACACCGCAAAGGAGCGTCAGAATCATAGTAATTACCGCCATCGCACACAGTTCTCCTTCTCCTTGGACATTCGTTAACGACTGCAAGCTGCTTAAGGCGAGTATACTATATGCCCGGGGTACTCAGCAAGACAGCGCCGGATATCTTTAATGAATAAAAACTACCGCCATTTCCGCTTGTGCGGTATAATGGTCATGTTGAAGACGCCAAAGTGCGTTTTTAAGACAAACAGTACAGTCAATGAAGAAGCAACTTAAGACACAAAGAAACAGGGGGAAAAGATGGGTCCAAACGTGAAACCGGCACCGACGCTTGAGGGAAAGGCCAAGAGGAAAAACGGCGTCAAGCGCATGATATTTGCTATTATAGCCATTGTACTTGAAATGGCTCTGATTATTCTTCTTCTGACATCGCTTTACAAGATCGCTGCGTGGATTGAGGTAGTGCTGCATATCCTGGCTATTATTCTGGTGCTGGTGATCTATGCGCAGAATATCACGGCTTCGATGAAGATGCCCTGGATTATCCTGATCCTGTCCCTTCCGATCTTCGGAACGACCATGTATCTTCTGATCGGCATGAACGGCGGTACGCGGAAGATGACGCAGCGGTACGAGGAAATCGACGCAAAGCTTCTTCCGCTTTTGTCCGGAAAGGATGACGAGACGATAGAGCGCCTGAAAAAGAAGGATCCTTCCGCAGGCGGAATCAGCGCTTACATACGGTCGGAAGCGGAGTATCCCGTGTATGAGAACACGGACGTCGAGTATTATGACGACGCCTCCAAGGGACTCGAGGCCCAGCTGAAAGACCTGGAGAAGGCCGAGAAATTCATTTTTATGGAATACCACGCGATCGAGGACGGCGCATCCTGGGCAAGGATTGAAGACGTGCTGGCCCGCAAGGCCGCTGCGGGCGTGGAAGTCAGGGTGTTCTACGACGATATGGGAAGTATCGGATTCATTAACACGGACTTCGTGAAGAAACTGGAGGGCATGGGAATCGCCTGCCGCGTATTCAATCCCTTCGTCCCCGTTGTCAATATGTTCCTCAATAACCGGGATCACCGGAAAATCACGGTGGTCGACGGGAAGGTGGGATATACCGGAGGCTATAACCTGGCTGACGAGTACTTTAACCTGACCCATCCCTTCGGACAGTGGAAGGACACCGGCATTCGTCTCGAGGGCGATGCGGTGAAGTCGCTGACGGTCACTTTCCTTGAGATGTGGAACGCCGGGAAAACGGGCAAGGAAGGCTGGTATGACACCGATTATGAGAAGTATCTCCCCTACTACGGGTACAAGGCTGTTCAGGGCGGATTTGTCCAGCCTTACGCCGACAGCCCCATGGACATGAAGCGGATCGGGGAGGACGTCTATATCAGCATGGCGGAGAAAGCGGAGCGTTACTGCTACTTTGTCACTCCCTATCTGATCGTGACGGATGAGATGACGCATGCGCTGACCCTTGCGGCAAAGCGCGGCGTGGACGTGAGAATCGTCACGCCCGGAATTCCGGACAAGAAGATGGTATACTCCGTGACCCGGTCGTTCTACCATGTCCTCGTGAAGAGCGGAGTGAAGATCTACGAGTGGACGCCGGGCTTCGTCCACTGCAAGATGTGCGTCGTGGACGACAAGATGTCCATCTGCGGAACCATCAACCTGGA
>CADCPJ010000003.1 GCA_902803245.1 uncultured Lachnospiraceae bacterium
ATCGGCCCGAGCTCCGTCCCGATTTCATTTACCCGCACATAGCCCGCGCACTCGGCCGGGTCGATGCGGACCGCCCTCAGCCCGCTAAGCGGCTGCGCGATCTCTATGGTCCCGTCGGGTCGGGAGGAAACAAAAGCGGTCTCCCCCTCGTTAAAGCCGCGGCCGCTGTCCAGATAGAGCTTCACCTTCAGCTCCCCGTCCGGCTGCCCGTTCATGCGCTTCAGGATTGCCGCAAGGTCCACTGCCCCCTCGGAGATGTCCGGATAGAGCTCGCGGAGCGGCGTCCTGTCCCCCTCGATATACTGCTGGAAATGGCGCTCCATCTCCTCAAAGACGGCGATCTCTTTCTCCGTGATCCCGGCCTTTGAAAAGAGCCCGCTAAGCGCAGTCTCCTTCAGTGAGAAGCGCTTTGTATTCCCCTCAACGAAATAGTGCAGGGCACGCCATTTGATGTATTTGAGCGGCACCGGGAAGAGGAAGGTCCACTCGTAGTCGATCACGTGCCAGGTGTCACTCTGTGCACTGCAGCTGTCGTCTGCTTCCTGGCCGCGGTCTGCACTGCATCTGTCATCTGCTTCCTGGCCGCGGTCTGCACTGCCTCTGTCATATGCTTCCTGGCCGCGGTCTGCACTTTGCGCAGCACCTTTGCTGTCGTCCGCTTCCTGGCTGCGATGTGCACTGCAGCTGTCGTCTGCCACCATGATGTTGGAAAGAACCATATCAATGTTGGCTGCGTGGGAAGCGGGAAGCCCTGCAAGGGAAGCCCCCTCTCCAAATACCGCCCGGAAGCCGTCCGACATCCCGAAAGTGCAGTCGGCCGTCCGGTCAATCTCATGAAGAAATGCCTCAAGCCCTTCCTCATAGGCCCTGTCGTCTTCGGCGGCCTTCCTGTCCAGGATTTCTTCCAGAGTCTCGCCGCTTAAGTATTCAAAGACCGCCGCGCTCCCCTCCATGCCGAGCCGGTTTGGCCGAAAGCGGGAATTCCGGTAGACCTCACTGAGCTCCCTGTAAGTCCCCTCAAGGCTTCCGATGTGCTTCTTCGCCTTCACTCCGATGGGAACCTTGCGGACAATCCGCTTTCCGTTTTCCTCCGCGATATCGGTCCGGATCGCGAGGCCCTCTGCTCTCTCATTTGAGAATTTGGTGTACAGGATCTCCCCGCCTGCGTCTTCGGCATTTGTGCGATCCTCATCCCCGGTTCTTAATTCCACGAAGAACGAATTCGAGAACTGGGGAAACGCGCCGGTCTCAACCAGCGTGTCGTAGGCCCTGGCCTCGTCGAAAAGAACGAGCCGCCGCGCGTCGAAGTTCACAATATTGCTGTGCAGCTCCCCGCGCCTTGGCAGATATCTGTCCGAGTAGATGGACATCGGGAACTTGTAATCCGGGTAAGGATAATAGAAACGAAGTCCGCAAAAGCCGGATCTCCTGCAGATCGACTCGAGTTCATTTTTCGAAAATGTCCTCACATAGTTCGTCTTCCCATATCCCTCGATCCCGTCGAAAAAGCCGCGCGTGTGGTCCTCCACGCAGCCCGCGAAGTACTTCAGCCCCAGGCGGTTCTCGATCGCGATGAGGACCGCGCCCCCCGGCGCGAGGTGTTTCCGGATCTGCCTCAGAAAGTCCTCGTAGGGATGGGATGAATGGATGTAATTGACGCCGTACTCGAACACCCCGATCAGCGTGATCACGTCGAAGTCCCCGGGCAGCTTCTTCTCCACGTCCTCAAAGTTGCCGACCAGTATCCTTATGTTCTTGTATCTCCGGTTGCGGTTCGCGTTTATGAGGCTGCGCTTCTTCGAAAGCTCCACGCACGTCACGCTCTTCGCCTCCTCAGCGATCGCCGCGGTCACGGCTCCGCACCCCGAGCCGATCTCCAGCACCTTCTTTCCCGCAAGGCCCGGATACCAGCTCAGGATATTCTGCCGGATCGTTGAAAAGTGATACATCACCGGCCAGCTCTTCCGCTCCGCGACCACCCGGTCAAAATCCTCCGGGGAGCAGGTCTCGGCGATTTCGAGAAGCTCATCCTCCACCGGCCCGTCGGAATACAGGTCCTCGCCGGGGTAATCGTCCAGATCAAGGACGACGTTACCGATTTTTTCTGTCATAGCTCTTCACCATTTCTGCAGGG
>CADCPJ010000004.1 GCA_902803245.1 uncultured Lachnospiraceae bacterium
AGCAGGCGGTTGCCGTGAAGGAGGAACCTTCTCTGCGTAATGCCGTTGGTCTTGTTGTTGAACTTCTCCGGCATCATTTCATAGAAGTCGCGCAGCACGTCCTTTTTAAGGATCTCCGTGTGCAGCGCCGCGACGCCGTTGACGGAGTGGCTGCCCACGATGGCGAGGAAAGCCATGCGGACCTGTCCGTCATAAATGATGGCGAGGTTCCTGACCTTGTCCTGATTGTTCGGGTATCTGGACTGAATCTCATTCTGGAAGCGGCGGTTGATCTCCTCGACGATCTGGTAGATTCTCGGAAGCAGGCGGGAGAAGAGGTCGATGGGCCATTTCTCAAGCGCTTCCGCCATGATCGTGTGGTTCGTGTAGGCGCAGGTGCGGGTTGTGATGTCCCATGCCTGGTCCCATCCGTAGCCGTACTCGTCGAGAAGGAGTCTCATGAGCTCGGGGATCGCCACCGTCGGGTGGGTGTCATTTAACTGGAAGGCGGCCTTCTCAGGCAGATTGTCCAGCGTGCCGTACATGCGGAGATGCTTGCAGAGCGCCTCCTGCACGGATGCGGAGATGAAGAAATACTGCTGCTTGAGGCGGAGCTCCTTGCCGGCGTAATGGTTGTCGTTCGGATAGAGGACCTCGGTGATCGTGTTGGCGAGGTTATTCTGTTCCACGGCCTTGTCGTATTCGCCGCGGTCGAAGGACGCCAGCTCGAACTTGTCGATGGCCTCTGCGTCCCAGATGCGAAGGGCGTTCACGACGCCGTTCCTGTAGCCGATGATCGGGATGTCGTAAGGGACGGCCCGGACCGAGCTGTAATTTTCATAGATAAACTTGTTCTGGCCCGTTGCCGGATCGTACTCGATGCGGGTGTTGCCGCCGAAGCGGACTTCCTTGGAGTGCTCCGGGCGCTTCAGTTCAAACGGATAATTGTGCTGGAGCCAGTTGTCGGGAGCTTCCTTCTGGTAGCCGTCCACGATCTTCTGCCTGAACATGCCGTAGTGATAGCGGATGCCGCAGCCGTAGGCGTGGTAGCCGAGGGAAGCCAGGGAGTCCATGAAGCAGGCCGCGAGTCTTCCGAGTCCGCCGTTTCCGAGCGCGGGATCGGGCTCCTCGTCCTCGAGTGCGTTGATGTCGAAGCCGAGCTCGTCCAGAGCCTCCCTCACGCCGTCGTACTCACCGAAGTTCAGGAGGTTGTTGCCGAGGGCGCGGCCGACCAGGAATTCCATGGAAAGGTAGTAGACGATCTTGTTCTTCTGCGCCTCGAACTTCGCGCAGGAATCCATCCACTGGTCGATGATCTGGTACTCGATGACCTCGGAAACGGCCTGGAACATCTGCTGTTTGGTGGCGTCCTCCAGTTCGATGCGATACAGTCTCTTCACGGAAGAACGCACGGCTTTCTTGAACTGTTCCTTGTTGAATTTCTTCGGCAATGAATTACTCTTTTTGGTTTCTGCTGCCACTTTCATACCTCCTGAATACCACTTGAAATCTTCTGTACGCCGAGTGTCACCTGCTCGCCATTGATCTTCCAGTCCTTCGTGTAGCCCTCCGTCCGGTCAAAGACGATCTCGTCTGCCAGCACATCCTTCCCGATCGAATCGGAATTGTTCGCGAGCACTTCCCGGATGCGGTCATTTCCGGATGCATAGACCCGGATGCGGTCCATCACCTCGAAGCCGGCTTCCTTTCGCATCGTCTGCACCTTGCTCACGATCTCCCTGACGAGGCCTTCCTCAAGGAGCTCCGGCGTCAGGTGCTTGTCGAGGACGACAGACGCCTTTCCGTCCGTCGCGGCCGTGAAGCCCTCCACTTCCTTCGCCTCGATGAGGAGATCCGCCTCGGTGAGCTCAACCGTCTCATCCCCGGCGCTGACCCTGTATACCCCGTCCGCCTTCAGCGTCCGGACGATCTCATCGCCGTCCGCTTTTGCGAGGGCGGCGCGCACGGGCCCGATCTTGTCGGCGCCGTGATTTGCGCGGATCGCGTTGAAATTCGGCTTCACGATGCTGCCCGAATACGCGCTCACGTCGTCCTTCATGGTCAGCTTCTTCACGTTCAGCTCGTCCAGAATGATCTCCCTGTAGAACTCCGGGATCTCATAGGGAGCCTTCACGTACATCTCTCCGATCGGCTGGCGGTTCTTGATCCCGCTCTCATTTCTCGCGGAGCGGCCGAGCACGACGATCTCGCGCACGTGCTCCATGTTCTCCTCGAGTTCCGCGTCAATCCACTCCTCCTTCGCTTCCGGATAGTCGCACAGATGGATGGACTCTTTGGCGTCCGGCTCGATGGACCTCACGAGGTTCTGGTAGATCTCCTCCGTCATGAACGGAATGATCGGCGTAGCCAGCTTGCAGACGGTCACGAGGCAGGTGTAGAGCGTCTCATAGGCGTTGATCTTGTCCTGCTCCATGCCGCCGGCCCAGAATCTGGCGCGGCTGCGGCGGACGTACCAGTTGCTCATGTCGTCCACGAAATCCTGCAGCGCCTTCCCGGCCTCGGTCACGCGGTAGTCTCCCATATAGCCGTCCACGTCCCGGATCGTCGAGTTGAGCCTCGACAGTATCCAGCGGTCCATGACCGGGAGCAGGTCGTAGTCGAGAGTATATTTCGCGGCATTGAATTCATCTATGTTGGCGTAGAGCACGTAGAACGCGTAAGTATTCCAGAGCGTCCCGAGGAACTTCCTCTGTCCCTCCATGACGGCCTTCCCGTAGAAGCGGCTCGGCAGCCACGGGGCGGAGTTGACCGTGAAATACCAGCGGATCGCGTCGGCGCCGTAGGTCTTAAGGGCTTCCATCGGGTCGACGGCATTTCCCTTCGACTTCGACATCTTCTGCCCGTTCTCGTCCTGGACGAGTCCTAAAATGATGCAGTTCTTAAAGCATGGCTCATTGAAGAGGAGGGTCGATATCGCGTGGAGCGAATAGAACCACCCGCGGGTCTGATCCACGGCCTCGGAGATAAAGCTCGCCGGGAACTGCTCCTTGAAGAGCTCCTGATTTTCAAATGGATAGTGCAGCTGCGCAAACGGCATCGACCCCGAGTCAAACCAGCAGTCGATCACCTCGGGCACCCTGTGCATCTTCTTCCCGCAGTGCGGGCAGGTGATGGTCACGGCGTCCACGTAGGGCTTATGGAGCTCGATGTCCGGCGGGCAGTTGTCGCCCTTTTCGATCAGCTCCGCCTTCGAGCCGATGGACATCTTCTCTCCGCACCCGTCGCACACCCAGATATTAAGAGGCGTGCCCCAGTAGCGGTTTCTTGAGAGGGCCCAGTCCTGGACGTTCTCCAGCCAGTCG
Source organism: uncultured Lachnospiraceae bacterium (assembly GCA_902803245.1). GTDB lineage: Bacteria > Bacillota > Clostridia > Lachnospirales > Lachnospiraceae > Chordicoccus. Next base: position 3,303 of record CADCPJ010000004.1, read on the forward strand.
CCGAATCTTCCCTTGCCGATGGAAGCCGGGATCCAGTTGATCTTGTTGTTGTTCCGGATGAGGTCGTCCTTCACGGCCGTCATGCGGATGAACCACGACTCCCTCGCGTAGTAGAGAAGCGGCGTGTCGCACCTCCAGCAGTACGGGTAGTCGTGCTCGAATTTCGGGGCTGCCATAAGTAGCCCGCGCTTGTCGAGATCCTTTAAGACCTCCGGGTCGCAGCTTACGGCCCCTTCCTCAAGCTCTTTCTCGGAAGGCTTCGCCCGCATCCCTGCAAATGGCGTCTCCCCGGTCATCTCACCCTTCTCGTTCACGAACTTGATGAGCGGGATGCTGTACTTTTTGCCGATCCGGCTGTCGTCTTCACCGAAAGCAGGCGCGATGTGGACGATGCCCGTGCCGTCGCTCATGGTGACGTAGTCATCGCAGACGACGTAGAACGCCTTTCCCTTAAGCTTCTCCGCCTTCTCGCCCGCGCAGGCGTAGAGAGGCTCGTATTCCATGTATTCCAGCTCTCTGCCGGTAAAATGGGCGAGGACGCAAGGAGCTTCCTTCTCCTCCCCTTCTTTTGCGCCGAGCACCTGCTCTGTAAGCGCGGATGCCATAATATATGTATAATCCCCGTCCCGAACGAGCACGTAGTCGTCGTCCGGGTTCACGCAGAGCCCCACGTTCGACGGCAGCGTCCAGGGGGTCGTCGTCCAGGCGAGGAAATAGATCTCGCCTGTGCCCGCAAGTCTCTCATCGGTGAGCGGCGTGCTCTCCTTCGTCTCCGGGTTGTATCTCGTTCCCTTCGCGCGGAAGCGGACGATCGCGCTTCTCTCCTTTACGGTCTTGTAGCCCTGCGCCACCTCGTGGCTCGACAGCGGCGTGCCGCAGCGGGGGCAGTAGGGAACGACCTTGTAGCCCTCGTAGAGCAGGTCCTTGTTGAAGATCTGCTGCAGCGCCCACCACTCGGACTCAATGAAGTCGTCGTGGTAGGTGACGTACGGGTCATCCATATCCGCCCAGAAGCCGACCACATCGGAGAACTCCCTCCACATGCCCTCGTACTTCCAGACGGATTCCTTGCACTCCTTGATAAACGGCTCGACGCCGTACTCCTCGATCTGCTCCTTTCCGTCGAGTCCGAGCTTCTTCTCCACCTCGATCTCAACCGGCAGCCCGTGGGTGTCCCATCCGGCCTTTCTCGGGACATATTCTCCCTTCATCGCGTGATAGCGGGGAATGGTGTCCTTGATGACGCGCGTCAGCACATGGCCGATGTGGGGTTTGCCGTTCGCGGTGGGAGGTCCGTCATAGAACATATACATCGGAGAGCCTTCCCTCTCTTTGACGCTCTTTGCAAAGATGTCATGTTCTTTCCAGAAGCGGACAGTCTCTTTCTCGCGCTCGACAAAGTTCATGTCAGTGTCTACTTTTCTGTACATCTGTTCTCTCCTCTCCAGACCGCTTTCTCGTCACGGTCTGAAATCGATTTTTACCCGGAGAAATCTCCGTGCAAGGTTTGATTGTACCGTTCAAAAAGCACACCTGTCAAGTTTCTGGCCCGAAGAAGGCCAAAAGAGCACAAAAAGCAAGCCGCAATCCCGAAGAATTGCAGCTTGTTTTTGTAATATTCCGCCAAATTACCATGGAAATGGTTATCTGTCATAATCCGGAACGGCATTAAGAAGGACGTATCCGTCGTCATCGATTCCGCTGTAGAACACTTCTTCCGCCTCATCTCCCTCGTCTTCCGGCTCTCCGACATAGAGAACCTCGGCTTCCTCGCCTGCCTCCTCGACAAAGTCATTCGGCAGGTAGTACGCATCCGGCAGGTCCTCCTGGTCGTAAATGCCGTCAGGAACCACCTCGGCTGTGCTCTCCACCTCTTCGGCAGCTTCACCGATCACGTCGGACATATTCCGGATCGCCTCGGCGGCGTTGCCGGCCGTCTCGAAGAAGTAGTAGTTCGCGCCGATCTGTACGCTCCCGTCGATGTAGTCGGCCGGGCGGAAGCTGGTGTAGGCGTTGTTCCGGATTCCGTTCTTTAAGCAGTCCGTCACGGCCTGCTTGACAAAATCCGGCACGTTCCCGTTCAGTCTCCGCTCATAGTAGAGCGGATCCTCGACATCCGCGGAGCAGGCGTACTGGCTCTCCGCCGTGAGCTGGTCGAAGGCCGTGTTTCCGAAGCCGCCGTAGTTGACGTCGGCCCGGTTCATCACGGAGCTGATTACCGCCAGAGCGCCGTCGTAGGAAGTGTCGTCCTCCTGTGCGACGACCGCCCAGATGAGTTCCATCTGATCCTCCGTGTAGTCCGTCAGATCCAGGCGGACACCGGATGCGCTTCTCGCCGTGGTCTCGAATACGGTTCCGGAATCCCCGGTATCCCTGCTCTTCGGCTTAAGCGGCTGTTCCTCGCTCAGATCGGGATCTTCCGCGGTGCTCTCCGCGCCGTCCCCCTCTCCGGCATACGGGCTGTGCCCTTGTTCCGCCCCGCCGTCAGGCGTTTCGGGTTCTCCTTCCCCACCGTCAGGTGCTTCGGGTTCTCCTTCCTCACCGGCAGGTGTCCCGGGTTCTTCTTCCTCAGTGCCCTCCTCATAAGGTCCGTCTGACGGCGGCACGACGTTTGCTTTTTCCGGGACAAACTCCGGGACTTCCGGAGCTTTCGGAACTTCCGGAGCTTTCGGAGCTTCCTCCTCTTCCTCCTCTTCCCTGTCCCCATCGAGTTCGGACGGCGCGACGACCGTCTCGAGCAGGATGTCGCGGTCATCCTCATCGGAATCGGATTCCACGTCGACCCAGGTGTACAGGATTTCTACGCCGCTCTCGTCGTCTTCCGTCCCGGTGGAAGCGTCCTCGCCCGCGTTCTCTTCGATGATGAGGACACCCGAATCGGCAGAGGAAGTCTCTCCGTTTTCGGCATTTTCCGTATTTCCTTCATTCTCCGTCTCGCCCACAGACGACTCAGCCGTCTCATTTTCATCGACGAATCCGTCTGTGGGAGCTGCCGCTTCCTCGCCATATACGAGTTCCTCCGGCAGAATGAGGACTTCGACCTCATCCGCCTTCTCTTCCGGAAGCTCGAGCCGGACCGCAGCCGTCTCCTCCGTGTCGAACCGCGTCAGGTTGAAGCGGTCGATCAGGGAGCGGATATTGGACTGGTAATTCGGGTTCGTGGCGTAGCCCTTCAGTCCGACCGCGATCACGTGATCCACATCGGTCTCACCGATGAGGTCCGGATGCAGCCCGACCTTGAAGGCTGCGTAGTCCTCCATGCAGCCCTCCATGTCGTCATAGAGACGCATGGACTCGAAATTGTAGACATTTTCCCCGCCCGCATACTGCGGTACGAGGCGGGTCGCAGCCTTGCCGCCCCACGGGGAGGCCCAGGTGCTGTTATTGAGATCCTCGTTCATGCCGAGGATGTTGTTGTCTGTCGCCTGTATGCCGGCCGCCGAGCTGCCGAAGGACAGCCATCCGCTCTCCTCGATCGCCTGGGCGATGATCACCGATCGGCAGAAGCCGTACGTCTTCCACTCCTTGAGCGACGCCTGTGCCAGGGCCTCGATGATCGCTTCCTGAGCCGCAGCATCGCCCTCATAGGCCATCTGCCCGATCGCCTGGAGCGCGGACGCCTGGGTGGAGCTGATCTCGGGAGCTACGGATGCCGAGACGGCCCCGCTGTCCGAGATGTACCTGCATCCCCAGCAGACCTTGCTGTAGTCCACATCCGATACGATGATTCCCGTGGCCGACGAGCTCGCGTTGACCGCTTTGCCGTCGCCCATGTACATGAGGACGTGGTAGACCACGCCGTCCCTCGCGTAGAAGAGCAGGTCGCCCGGAAGCGCCTCCTCCGCGGGAATCTTGACGCCCACTTCCGCCTGCTCATAAGAGGTTCTCGGAAGGGAAATGCCGAACTGGGCATAGACCTGCTGTGTAAATCCGGAGCAGTCGCATCCGGTTGTCAGCGATTCGCCGCCCCACACATAGGGATTTCCGAGGAACTGCAACCCGAAGGAGAGCATCGCCTGCCGGTTCACGGTCGCCGTTCCCAGTGCCTGTATGATCGAAGTGACGTCCTTCGTCGTGTTGAGCGAGAAGCGGTAGGCCGTGTTCTCGAGCGGGTCCACGAGCTGTTCCGCCGTGGTGACCGCATTTTCCCCGGTCTCACTGACGTATTCACTGACGTCCGCGCCGCTCTTTAATGAGGACGCCGGCGCAAATCCGCGCACTTCGCCGGATTCGACGTATACCCAGCCGGAGCCGTCATTTTCATCTGAGAGGAGGTAGCAGACGTCCTTTCCGTCCAGGATGCCGATCACCCTCGCGCCGTCGCTCTTCGCCTCGCGGATATTTACGGTCTCTCCGCCGGCCGCCATGGCCGGGCGCTTCTCAACAGTCTTAAAGCCGACATTTAACGCCAGACGCTTCTGCGCGCTGGTCACAAAATAGGTGCCGGAGTAATAGGCGCGGCTTGCGCCGGCATAGCTGTATCTTCTCGCCGCCTGTGCCTCAAGCTCCGCTTTCTTCGCCCTCTCCTCGGCCTCCTGTGCCTCGGCCCGGATCGTCTCGGTCTCCTCCCGCTTTCTCTCCAGCTCGGCGGCCTTTCTCATGGCGATCTGTTCGGCCATCTCCTCCGCGCTGATCTGCTCGGGAGTCTTATATGGTATGGACTCGTCCAGTTTGACTTCCGTCCCGGATTCGACCTTTTTTCCGTCCTCTTCCTCGGACTTCTCTTCTTCCCCGCTCTCTTCCGCTTTCTCCTCGGCCTCCCCGGCGTCCGGGTTTTCCTCGTCTTCCTCACCGGCCGTTCGCCCGGGGGCGCTCTCCTCCCCGTCTTCCACCGCTTCCGGTTCTTCGCCCGTCACGTCCTCGTCCGGTCCGGCGCTGTCGGCATTCTCCTCGTCGTTTCCTGTGTCCGCGGTTTCCTCGAATCCCTCCTCCACGGAGTCAAGGAGTTCCTCTTCGCCATAGAAGGCGGCATCCGACCCGTCTGCCGGCGGGAGGGATTCTGTCCCTGATTCGAAAGAAGCCTGTATATCTCCTGAACTGCCCTCATCGAATGCGGACGGCACGTCTTCGGCACCTGCCTCGCTCTGCCCGGCAGATGACGTATCCTCGCTCATGGATGTGTTGTCTTCGGCCCCAGCTCCGCCCCCGTCACCGGCCGAACCGCCGTCGGCCTCCCCGGGGTCTTCCCCTTCCGATTCGTCCTCAGCAGTGTCAGTGTCAAAAGCGGCAGCCTGCCCCTCCTCAGCCGCCTCAGGCGAAACAGAGGTCACAGAAGCTGTGGCCGTCCCTCCAAGCA
>CADCPJ010000005.1 GCA_902803245.1 uncultured Lachnospiraceae bacterium
GGCCGGGAAAAATGACGAGGTCGTCTCCATCATCAAGTCCTTAAGCGACTTCTACAGGAGCTCCCTGTCGGAAGGGAGGGACTGGGTGTCCGTTGCCGAGGAGCTGCGGCACCTGAACGGCTACCTTGCGATCCAGAAGACCAGGTACCGGGACATCCTGAACTATCAGGTGGAAGTGGGTGAAGAGCTGTACGGACACACCATTTTGAAGCTGCTCCTTCAGCCGCTGGTCGAAAACGCGATCTATCACGGGATCAGGCCCCGCCGTGGAGGTGGAATGATCCGGGTGAGCGGAAGGATGGAAGGGGAGAGGCTGTACTTTTATGTTGAGGACACGGGCGTCGGCATGTCCCCCGAGAAGCTGTCCGAGGTGCTTGAGACGATGCGCGCCGAAAAGAGGGCGGAGAGGGGACCGAACGAGCCGGGAAAGAGCGGGGGCTTCGGGCTCTACAACGTCGACCAGCGCATCCGCCTCTATTACGGAGAGGACAGGGGCCTTAATATAGAGAGCGGACAGGGAGGCACGACGGTCAGCTTCAGCGTTCCGGTCAGGGAACCAAACAGTGAGGAAAGACGGATATGATTGAGGAAAGACAGATATGATTCGGGTATTTCTTGTGGACGATGAGATTGCTACCAGGGAGGGGATCCGGAGCTCCTTCCCGTGGGAGGAGGAGTATTCTTTGGTGGGGGAGGCTCCGGACGGCGAGATCGCCCTCTCCATGATCATGGATGAGAGACCGGATGTCGTCATCACGGACATCCGGATGCCGTTTATGGACGGCCTCGAGCTCTGCCGGGCGCTTGGCACCTCGATGCCCTGGGTGAGGGTGATCATCCTGTCCGGGTACAGCGACTTCGACTACGCAAAGCAGGCCATCAAGCTCGGGGTGGAGGACTATCTCGTGAAGCCTGTGTCCGTGGTGGACCTCAAACAGGCGCTGGACCGCATCCGGGCGAGAATCGACGAGGAGAGGCAGACAAGGGTGAAGGCCCGGGACCTGCAGAGGAGGCTGGCCTCCGAGAGCCGCTTCGTCCAGGACAAGCTCCTCGGATCGCTCCTCCTTGAGCCGATCGACTCTGAAAATGCCGAGAAGACGAGGGCGCAGATGCTGCACCTCGGGATCGGCATCGACTCGCCCTTCTATACCGTTCTCGACGTGACGTTCCGATTCGCGGAGGGCGGCCGGGACCAGGGGATTGCGCTTCTTCTTCCTGTGGCGGACAGCAGCGGCGGCAAGGTGCTCCTGTGCACCGCCACCTCCGGGGCGAGGGCGCTGGTCATGGGGGAGAGCAGGGAGGACGTCGAGGAGAGGGCCTGGACCGTGGGCTCGTCCTTCGTTTACACGCTGGAGCACGGCGGCGCGACGGACGTCCTCGTGACGGTCGGAGAGACCTGCGGCCACCTCACGGGCCTCTATCACTCGATGCGCTCCGCGAGACACGTGCGCCACCTGATGGAGAAGCGGCAGAGCGGGAGCAGGCTCCACATCGCGGGCGTCCAGGAGGCTGAGGACTATCCCGCCGACATGAGGACATTCGAGATCATGCCCCTCTACGAGCAGCTCCAGTACGTCACGGAGGACGAGCTGCCGAATGTGTTCCGGACTTATATTGTCTCGCTCAAGGAGCTGGACGTGAGCACGGAGATGTCGGAGGACTACCTCAAGATGGAAGGCCTCATGACGGCCCTCCGCATCGTCAGGGAGGCGGGCGGCGTCCCGGAGCAGGTGCTCGACCGCAGCGACTACGAGGCGGCCCTCGGCAAGGAGACGGACGAGAACGCGATGCAGGCGGTGGAGAATCTCCTGAGAGAAGCGATCGCCTACAGACAGAGCACGAGCCCGACGAAGGGGAACCACGCGGTGATCCGCGCCATGCAGTACCTCTCGCAGAATTTCACGAACCCGAACCTCATGCTGAAGGACGTGGCCCAGGCGGCCTGCATGTCGAACAGCCGGTTCTCCACGGTGTTCTCCCAGGAGACGGGCATGACGTTCACGGACTACCTGACGGGGCTCCGCATAGGAAAGGCGAAGGAGCTTCTGCAGGCAACCGAGCTCAAATCCTCAGAGATCTGCTTTGCGGTCGGGTACAACGACAGGCATTATTTCAGCTATCTCTTCAAGAAAGTCACAGGAATGACGCCCAGCGACTACCGGACGGACTGCAGGAGACCGAGGCAGGATGAAAATGAACCAAAATAAAATAGAAACCCACCGCTCTTTTTGGACAATAGTACAGATGGACTGAAAATTCAACCAACATAAAATGAGAATCCATTGAACCATTTGTCTAAAATGCATATGATTTTAGTGTCAACTTACTGCATATCGCAGTCAAAAAAGAACGGAGGTAAAAGGATTATGATGAAAAAGGTTCTGGCAGGGGCTCTTGCAGCGGCAATGTGCATCGGCATGGTGACACCGGCATTCGCAGATGATCTGCAGATCGCATTCTCACAGATCGGACAGGAATCTGACTGGCGCACAGCCAACACGGACTCCATCAACGGCACAATCGAGGCACATGAAGGCTGGACACTCGTCTATGACGATGCGCAGCAGAAGCAGGAGAACCAGATCAAAGCTCTCCGCAACTTCATCACACAGGGCGTTGACTACATCCTCTTCACCGGCGTTGTTTCAACCGGCTGGGAAGAAGTCCTCGCAGAAGTAAATGAAGCTGAGATCCCCCTGATCCTGATCGACAGACTCCCGGACTGCATCGATGACATCGACTATGTGGCAGCATTCGGCGGCGACTTCGTCGAAGAGGGCCGCAGACAGGTCGCATGGGCAGGCGAGTACTTAAAGAGCGTTGGCCGCGGCGACGAGGAAGTCAACGTCGTCATCATGGAAGGCACGACAGGCGCTTCCGCTCAGACAGGCCGCACAGAGGGCAACCTCGCAGCTCTTGAAGAGTATCCGAACATGAAGCTCGTCGGACAGCAGACAGGCAACTTCACACGTGCTGAAGGCCAGGCTGTTATGGAGAGCTGGCTGAAGTCCATCGACGACATCGATGTCCTCATCGCTCAGAACGACGACATGGCTCTTGGCGCAATCGACGCGATCAAGGCTGCAGGCAAGGTCCCGGGCGAAGACATCATCATCGTCGGCTGCGACTCCGTCAAGGCTGCTTTCGAAGCAATCGTTGCAGGTGAGATGAATGCGACAATCGAGTGCACACCTCTCTATGGCCCGTTCGTTGAGAAGACCATCGAGGCTCTTGAAAACGGCGAAGAGATGAACAAGGAAATCGTTCATCCGGAAGAAGGCGTCTATGATATGGACGGCGGCATCGACCTCGGAACCGTTGTTTCCGTCGCTGCAAAAGATGTGATCGACGAGCGCATCTATTGATGACGGGGCGATTTGCCGGGACATTATCAAAAAGAAGCTTTTGATACCTGATACATATGTTCTTCTTGAAGGGCGGTGGGTAGTCACCGCCCTCCTTTTAGGATAGGTGTTCAAGTCTTTTATGAGGAGGAGGTGTGAATTTGTCGGACGAAATCATTCTCGAGATGAAGCAGATAGAAATGCAGTTTCCGGCAGTAAAGGCGCTTGACAAAGTGGACTTCACCTTGCGGAGAGGGGAAGTGCATTCTCTTCTCGGGGAGAACGGGGCAGGAAAATCCACACTGATCAAGTGCCTGACAGGAGTCAATCACAAGACCGGCGGCCAGATCATCCTTGAGGGGCAGGAGATCAGTCCCACCAACCCGCAGCACGCGATGGAGCTCGGAATCTCCACCGTGTTCCAGGAGATCAATCTCTGCCCGAACCTGACGGTTGCGGAGAACATCTTCATCGGGCGCCAGCCGATGAAGCACGGCCAGATCAACTGGAAGGAGATCAACAGGAGGGCCGATGAGCTGATGGCCAGGTTCCATCTGGACATCGATGTGACGCGGCCGCTCTCGATGTTTTCCACGGCGATCCAGCAGATGGTCTCCATAGCGAGAGCCGTGGACGTCCAGGCGAAGATCCTTATCCTCGACGAGCCGACGTCTTCTCTTGACGACAATGAAGTGAAGCTCCTCTTCGACGTGATGCGCGAGCTGAAGGCGAGCGGAATGGGCATCATCTTCATCACGCACTTCCTCGACCAGATCTATGAGATCTCTGACCGGATGACCATTTTGAGAAACGGGCATCTCGTGGGCGCATACGGCATCAACGAGCTCACGAAGGTGGAGCTCGTCACGGAGATGATCGGCAAGGACATCGACGTGATCTTCAATCTGAAGAGAGCGGAAGTTGGCGAAAAGGACCCGAATATGCTCGAGGCCGACCACATCGGCGTTCCGGGCAAAGTGGAGGACATCTCCCTCGATATTAAGAAGGGAGAGCTGCTCGGCTTTGCGGGACTCCTCGGCAGCGGCCGCACCGAAACTGCGGAGATGCTCTTCGGCGCGGAAAAGATCTCCAAAGGCGAGATCCGCTTAAACGGGCAGAAGGTCAACTTCAGGCAGCCCCACGACGCGATCATGAAGAAAGTCGCTTTCTGCCCGGAGGACAGAAAGCGGGACGGCATCATCGGCGACCTGTCGATCCGCGAGAACATCGCCCTCGCCGTGCAGGCGCGCCGCGGGTTCATGAGGCCGATGTCCCGGCAGGAGCAGGACGAGCTGGCGGATAAGTACATCAAGGCACTCGGGATCAAGACGCCGAGCGCCGAGAAGAAGATCGCGGAGCTCTCCGGCGGCAATCAGCAGAAGGTCATCCTGGCCCGCTGGATGGCGACGCAGCCGGATGTCCTCATCCTCGACGAGCCCACCCGTGGAATCGACGTCGGCGCAAAGGCCGAGATCCAAAGGCTCATGCTGGAGATGTGCGGCGACGGCGTGTCGGTCGTCTTCATCAGCTCCGAGCTCGATGAGATCATCCGCTGCTCGAACCGGATCGTGATCATGCGGGACGGCAAGAAAGTGGCGGAAGTGGACGGCGCCACCTGCACGCAGCAGGATATCCTGAACATCATCGCGGAAGGCGCGAAGGCAGCTGAGGAGGTGGAAGCATGAAGACTAAAAAGTTCAACTGGTCGCAGATCACCCGGTCGAAGATCACGTGGGCCATCGTGGCGGAGATCCTCATTCTCCTCGTGTGCTTCATCATCAGGCCGGACTTCTTCTCCATCAGCATTCAGCCCTCCACGGGCGTACTGTACGGCAGCCTCATCGACATTGTGAACCGCTCCGCCGAGATCACGATCATTGCGATGGGCATGACGCTCGTCATCGCCCTTGGCGGCACGGATCTGTCGGTCGGCGCCCTTGTGGCGGTATCCGGCGCCATGGCCCTCAAGCTGATGCGCTGGGACGTGCTTGAGTACAACACTCCGGGCGACTACACGGTCTATCCGTTTTTCCTTGTTCTCCTTCTTCCGCTCGTGACCTGCACTCTGATGGGCCTCTTCAACGGCCTCCTCATAGCAAAGGGCGGCATGCAGCCTTTCATCGCGACGCTGATCCTCATGGTGAGCGGCCGCGGAATTGCCCAGATCCTGACAAACGGCAAGCAGTTCACGACGATGTACAGCCCCTTCCGCATGATCGGGCAGGGGAACTTAGGCCCCATCCCGATGCCGATCGTCATCATGGTGGTCATCTGCATACTCATGGGAATCTTCGTGCGAAAGACCGCTTTCGGCACATTTGTGGAATCCGTGGGCGTGAACCGGAGCGCGAGCCGCCTGTCCGGCATCAGCTCGGACAAGGTCATCCTGATCGTGTACGCGCTGACGGGACTCCTCGCCGGCATAGCCGGTCTCATTTACTCCAGCAGAATCATGTCCAATGACTCCAACAACGCCGGAATCAACTACGAGATGGACGCGATCCTTGCGGTCGTTATCGGCGGCACGGCCATGACCGGAGGAAAGTTCTCCCTGGTCGGTACCTTTGTCGGATCGCTGATCATCCGCACCATCGTCACTTTCGTCTACTACTTCGGCATTGTGTCCGAGGCGACGATGGCCTTCAAGGCGCTCATCATCGCGGTCGTCATCGTGCTGCAGAGCGAACCGGTCCGCGAGTACTTCGCGAAGCGGTCGGAAGCGCGGGCAGCCCGCAAGAGTGCATGATCTGTGCAGAAGGGAGGACTTAAGACTATGGAAAACAGCAACAGAAAGCGGCAGAGTCTCTTTACACGGCTCATGAACCCGAAGTACGTCATGGTCTATGCCACGATCGCAATCTTTCTCATCATCTACATCTTCGGGGCTATTCAGTACGGCGACAAGGGCTTCACATCCCTTAGAACCCTCGTCATAAGCATGTTCACCGAGAACGCCTATTACGGCATCAGCGCCGTCGGCATGACGATGGTTCTCATCACGGGCGGAATCGACCTGTCCGTCGGTGCGGTATCTTCGCTCACCGGCATGATCATCGCCTACGGCACGGCGAGGCTCGGCATCCATCCGCTCGTCTGCCTGCTCTTTGCATTTGTGATCGGAATCGGCCTCGGGGCGATCATGGGCGCGGGGATCCAGTTCCTCAATGTGCCGCCGTTTATCATGACGCTGACGGGAATGTTCCTCACGAGGGGATGCTGTTCCCTCATAAGCCGCGAGTCGATTGAGATCCAGAGCGACCTCATCGATGCGCTGGCCAATTTCAAGATCTACATCATGTGGTGGAATTCCGACGGGGAGTGGGCCAAGATCAAGCCGGTCTGCTACATCAATTTCAACCTGATCCTGTTCATCATCATGATTATCGTCGGCACGATCCTTCTTCAGAAGACGCGCTTCGGCAGAAACGTCTACGCCGTCGGCGGAAATGAGCAGTCCGCAAAGCTCATGGGTCTTCCGGTCGCGAGGACGAAGATCCTGGTATACGCGTTCAACGGCTTCTGCTCCGTTCTCGCGGGATTCGCTTACACGATCTACGTGAAGAGCGGCTGGAACCTGGCTCTGTCCGGCGGAGAACTGGAGGTCATCACCTGCGCCGTCATCGGCGGCACGCTGATGACCGGCGGCGTCGGCTACATGGTCGGCACGCTCTTCGGAGTGCTCCTCAAGTCCGCCATTCCCGCCCTCATCACCTTCAACGGGAACCTCCTCTCCTGGTGGGGCAAGATCGCGACGGGCGCGCTGCTTCTTCTCTTCATCTTCATCCAGAGAATCGTCGTGCTCTACTCGGCGAGAAAGAAACAGAAGTAGGCCGGGACGGACAGAATACGGACAGAATAAAAACGTGACATTGGGGACAGTCCCCATTGTCACGTTTTTTTACTGCAGTGAGGGATGCGAAGCGTCCCGGGTACCGGAGATGCTGAACAGCTGCGCTGCTGTAAACATGTGCACATGCAAACAGCGCAGATGCACGAGAGTGAAGAACATGAGATCAGAGCTGCATGACAGCACAGCTGCGCACCGCGCAGGTGCATGTCAGTCCGGATACACGATCGCGACCTTTCCGCACTGCCCGGACGCCATCAGCGCGTAGGCCTTGTCCGCGTCTTCGAGCGGGAAGCGGTGCGTGATCAGGCGGTCGGGATGAATTCCCCAGCGGACGAGGTGCTCGACCAGCTCCTCCATGCGCCAGAGCGACGTGACCCAGCTTCCGTAGATGGTCTTCTGCCCGTGCATGATATCGGGGGAAGGACGGAAGGTCACATCATTTCCCTCGCCGACCATTGCCATCTTTCCCCACTCCCTGGTGCAGCGGATCGCCATCGCGCGCGCGGAGGGATTGGCGGAGCAGTCGACGGTGCGCTCGCAGCCGTACCCGTCCGTGACTTCCATAATCCGTCTCTCGCACACTGATACATCCGCGGAATCGAAGACATAATCCGCAAGGCCGAGCTCCTTCGCGAGCTTCATGCGCTCTTCGTTCACGTCGCAGCCGATCGTCTTGTCACAGCCCATGGCTTTTGCGAGCATGAGCGTTGCGAGGCCGACCGGGCCGAGGCCGGTGACGAGGACGCGGTCATTTCCGGAGACACCGATCTTCATCAGGGCCTCGTAGCAGGTGCCGAATCCGCAGGCGACCTGCGCGCCGTCCTCGTAGGTCAGCTCGTCCGGAAGAGCGATCAGGTCCTTTTCGTCGCAGAGGATGTAGGGGGCCATGCCTCCGCTCCTCTGCCACCCGTAAGCCGCGCGGTGGGGACTCTTGCAGGAAATGTAATAGCCGCGGCGGCAGTCGTAGCAGACTCCGCAGCCGGATATGTGGTACACGATCACCCGGTCGCCCTTTTTGAAGCGCTTGAGTCCCGGGCCTTCCTCCTCGATGATGCCTGAGGGCTCATGGCCGGCGATCATCCCGTCCTGGTAGCCCTCCGGTCCCTTGCCGGTGTGGGCCCGGTAGATCGCGCGGATGTCTGAACCGCAGATTGTGGATGCCTTCGTGCGGACGAGAACCTGCCCGTATCCGGGAGTCGGAACTTCGAATTCCTTCATTTCCACAGTGCTGTTTCCGGGGAGCGTCGCCCCATACATGATTTTCAGCATAATGAACCTCCATACCTTTCACGCCGGCGGCTTGAAAACGCCGCCCTTACATCGGATAGTTCTATTGTATAGGACGACTATGAACCAAATACGATGCGGCGTAATCATTTTGTAAAAAACGTGACATTGGGGACTGTCCCCAATGTCACGTTTTTTCGCTTAATCGATCAGCTCGCTCTCGAGGAAGCCGCGGATGTACGGGAGGGCGGCTCCGATCGTGATATTGTGCTTCGGCATCTTGCTGATCCGGATGTAGTCCCTGGTCTCCGGGAACGGCGTCAGAGAAGCGATCTGGTCATACATGTACTCGATGTCCTCGTCGAGGATGCGGGGAGCCAGGTATCCGCCGAGCACATACACCGTGTCGTAGAGGAGATGCATGTTGTTGATCGCCGTGGCGAGGCAGCGGAGGAAGGCGAGATAGCGCTTCCGGATGCCGGGATCCCCGGCTCTCAGCGCATCGAAAAATGCGTCTTCGGTATCTCCTTCCAAAAGGGCGCTCAGTGAACACACCGTCTCGATGCAGCCCTGCTTCCCGCAGTAGCAGATCTTCCC
>CADCPJ010000006.1 GCA_902803245.1 uncultured Lachnospiraceae bacterium
AACGGCGCCTCCGAGGCGGAAATATCAAGGATCGTGAACTATTACGACTACCTCGAGATCCAGCCCATCGGGAACAATGAATACATGCTGAGAACGCCTAAGAGCGGCATCAGCTCCAAGGAGGATCTCCGTGAGATCAACCGGAGGATCGTGCGCCTCGGGGAGCTCTTTCAAAAGCCGGTCTGCGCGACGTGCGACGTCCATTTTCTGAATCCGGAGGACTGGATTTACAGGGCGATCATCCAGGCTGCGAACGGCTACAAGGACGAGGCTGCCATGCAGCCCCCGCTCTTCCTCCGGACGACGGAGGAGATGCTTACGGAGTTCTCCTATCTCGGCGACGAGAAGAGCTATGAGGTGGTCATAACGAACACCAACCTGGTTGCGGACATGATCGAGAAGATCTCCCCGATCTACCCGGACAAGTGCCCGCCCAAGATCCCCCACGCGGAGGAGGATCTGCACGACATGTGCTATGAGACCGCGGTCTCGATGTACGGGGACCCGATCCCGGAGGTCGTGAAGGAGAGGCTCGACAAGGAGCTGAACTCCATTATCAAAAACGGCTATGCCGTCATGTACATCATCGCCCAGAAGCTCGTGGACAAGTCCAATGAGGACGGATACCTGGTGGGGTCGAGGGGCTCTGTCGGATCCTCCCTCGCCGCGACGATGTCACGCATCACGGAGGTCAATCCGCTGCCTCCGCATTACCGCTGCGGGAAATGCCACTACAGCGACTTTGAGTCGGAAGAAGTGCGGAAAGCCCATCTGGACGGGAGATGCGGCTGCGACATGCCGGACCGCGTCTGCCCGGTGTGCGGCGAGAAACTCATAAAGGACGGCTTCGATATCCCGTTTGAGACCTTCCTGGGATTCAAGGGGGACAAGGAGCCGGACATCGACCTCAATTTCTCCGGCGATGAGCAGGGCGTCGCCCAGGCCTACACCGAGGTGATCTTCGGAAAGGGACAGACCTTCAAGGCCGGGACCATCGGCACGGTGGCGGACAAGACGGCATACGGCTACGCCATGCACTACTTTGAGGACATCGGCGAGACGAGGCGGAGCTGCGAGATTGAGAGACTCGCCCAGGGCTGCGTCGGCGTCAGAAGAACCACCGGGCAGCACCCGGGGGGCGTCATCGTGCTGCCGAAAGGCATGGACATCAACTGGTTCACCCCGGTGCAGCACCCCGCAAATGATGTGAATTCGCCCTTCATCACGACTCATTTTGACTATCACTCGATCGACACGAACCTGTTAAAGCTCGACATCCTGGGACACGACGATCCGACCATCATCCGCATGCTGGAGGACCTCACCGGGACCGACCCGCACCTCGTGCCGCTGGACGACAAGGGTGTGCTCTCCCTCTTTACGGGGACCGAGGCCCTGGGAGTGACTCCGGATGAGATCGGCGTGGACCTCGGGACGCTGGGCGTTCCGGAATTCGGTACGAACTTCGTCATGGGCATGCTGCGCGACACGAAGCCGAAGACATTTTCCGAGCTGATCCGCATCTCGGGGCTCTCCCACGGGACCAACGTATGGCTGGACAACGCCCAGTACTTCATCCGGGAGGGCTTCTGCAAGCTGGGCACGGCGATCTGTACCCGCGACGACATCATGCTGAACCTCATCAACTGGGGCGTGGAGCCGGAGCACAGCTTCAAGATCATGGAGGCGGTGCGGAAGGGCAAGGGGCTCACGGAGGACCAGGAGAAGGAAATGCGGGAGAACAAGGTGCCCGACTGGTACATCGAGTCCTGCAAGCGGATCGCGTACATGTTCCCGAAGGCCCACGCGGCGGCCTACGTCATGAACGCTTTCCGGATCGCCTACTACAAGATCAATTATCCCCTGGCCTATTACGCCGCCATGTTCTCGATCCGTGCGAAGACCTTCAACTACGAGAAGATGGCGCAGGGCAGGGAGAAGCTGGAATACTATTCGGACCTCATAAGGAAGAACCCCGCTCCCTCCGCGAAGGAGCAGGAGGAATTCGATGACATGAAGCTGGTGAGGGAGATGTATGCCCGCGGATACAGCTTCCACAAGCTGGACCTCTACCGGGCGAAGGCGACCAGATGCCAGGTCATCGACGGAAAGATCATGCCCGCCTTAAGCTCCGTGTCGGGACTCGGGGATACCCAGGCCTACGCGGTGGAGGAGGAAGCCGGAAAGGGAGAATTTTTAAGCAAGGACGACTTCCGGGAGAGGACAAAGGTTTCGAAGACCATCATCGACCTCCTGGAGGATCTGGGCGTCTTGAAGGGCATGCCCGAGAGCAACCAGATCTCCCTCTTTGACCTGGTATAAATGGGGTGCCGCAGGCACCTCACAGCTGCATCAAGAATGCAGCAATGGGAATAAAGGTCCCATTGCCGCGTTTTATTCGAGGAGATATTGACATGGAGACAGCCCGTGACCTGGCATCCTTTACAAAAATGGCGGAGCAAAATCCCGAGGAGGCCTTCCGCTTTTTTAAGAGCGACGAGTTCCGGAAGATCCTTCCTGAGGACGACCACCGCGCGAGGGCGCTGTGGCGGGGACTCGTACTTGCTCCCGCGTCTTATGAAGGAATGGAGGAATTCCTTGTCGGGATGAACTTAAAGGACATCGTGGAAGTGGACGCCGACGACAGGGAGGCCTCATTCTACTGCCTTACGGACACCGTGGAGGAGACCGTAACTTTAAGACGCATCGGGAGGGGAAGCTTCCGCTTTCGGGCAGTTAGCGACAGCGATTTCATCGTATTTCCGAGGGCGGAGGTCACCGACGGGGATTTCGTCGGGGGCACCTGCGACTTCGCCTACCGCATCGACATCTCACGCCTCGGGAGCGGCGTCCGGAGAGGTGAGATCCGCTTCGAGTCGCCATGCAGGAGCTTTTCCTTCCGTGTGACGGCTTCGAGACTTGCTCCCGATTCGAAGGAAGGGAGAGCCGGAGTGGACCGGAATCTCCTTCTCCTTACGAAAGTCCGGCTGAATTACATGCTCGGAAGATGCACCCGCGCGGAGTATATCGAGGAGTCCCTCCGGCGCATCGAGGCGCACTACTGCAGCAGCACCGAGTCGCTCACGACCTTGAGGCTCTACCAGGCTTATCTCGAGAAGCTGAAGGGAAATGAAGAGGAGGCCTCCGCGATCCTCCGGGAGTTCAGAGCGAGCGACCTTAAGGAGGAAGAATCCGTAAGCGAGCTCGCCTGCCTCTATCTGAAGGGGCTTTTGGGGGAACCCTCCCCGCGCCTCCCCGTAAGGGTGCGCAGCCGCTTCGACAGGGACGGGAGCAGCTATCTTGTGCTGAAGCTTCTTTATCTCACGAACCCCGACATCGGCAGGTATCCGAGGCGCAGGAAGAAGGCGGCGGAGCAGGTGTTTGGCAGGGGACTCAGGAGCCCCCTCCTCTACGCCGAGGTCATAAAGGACCTGCGGCAGAACGACTCCCTGCTCATATCCCTGGACGAACTCACGGTGCAGACGCTGCTCTTCGCGGCGAAACAGGGGCTCATGACGGAAGGGCTGGCCTTAAGGTGCGCCTATCTCTCTGCAAATGAAAAGTTCTTCTCCGAGCCTCTCTTAAGGATCCTGACATCCTCCTTCGAAAAGTGGCAGTACGACGGCATATTGGAGGCGATCGTGCGCCTCCTCATGAAGGGGCAGCCGAGGGACTATGCCTGCTTCCCCTGGTATGCCCTCGCCGTGGAGCGGGGAATCAAAGTGATCCGGCTCTATGAGTATTACATCGAGGCGATGCCGGACAGCATGAGGGAAGTGCTTCCGCTTCCCCTCCGAAAGTATTTTCTTTACAACAACACCCTCTCGAGGGAGGGACGCGCCCGGGTCTATGCGAATATCGTGCGGAACCGTCTGGCCGACCCGGAGACTTATGCTGCCTACTGTCCTGCCGCGGAAGCTTTCGCCTATGAGGCGCTCGGCGACGGCTGCATCGGCGGGGACTATGCCGTTCTCTATCAGGAATTCATACGCGTCGTGAGGGACCAGGGGGCGGCGGGGACGCTGTCGAAGCTCCTCTTCACAAGCCGCCTCTACTGCGAGGACCGCGAGGTGAGGCAGGTGGTTGTGGTGCACGACGGCCTTAAGAAGGTCCGGACCGTCCCGCTGATCCGGGGGACGGCCTATATCCCCGACTACACGGGAGACTCCGCGATTCTCTTTGAAAATGCGGCTTCCGAGCGCTTTTTCACCCGGGAGGAGTACAGCGTCGAGCCCTTAAGTGAGTCCGATGAGCTCATGAGCCTTTTAAGGGCGCACGAAGTCCCGGACGAGGGCTTCCTCCTCCACGAGCTTCGCTCCATCGAAGGCCATCCCGCAGGCACTGCCCGGGAATTTGAGCTGTGGAGGCTTGCCTCGAAGTCGGAGGAATGCACTCCCGCTCTCCGCAGCATGGCCAGGAGAGCGGTGCTGCAGTTTATCCTGAAGAACCCGGAGAGCAATTTCTTAAGCCGGGGGACGCCGAAGGAGGAGCTCGCCCTCTATGCAGAGGCGGACCGGTCCTCCCTCGTACAGGTGCTGCTTGGCGAGGGCTGCTACGAGGAGGCCTACGGCGTCCTTTGCGGCAAGGACATCGAAGGTATGCCTCCCGACCAGCTGGTCCGGCTTGCCGGCAGGATCATCGAGGAGCGGGGAGGAAAGAAGGACAAGGATCTCCTTGAGTTCTCGTCACGGGTCTACCGGCTCGGGAAGTACGACGAGAGGATGCTCCGCTATCTCTCGGATCATTTCCGGGGAGAGATGGACGAGATGCTGTCCATCCGAAGACATGCCAGGGAATTCTACATCGACACATTTGCCCTTGACGACAGGATTTTAGCCCTCGCGGTGTCGAAGCGCATGAACATCGAAGAGGGACCTGAGATCCTGAAGTCCTATGAGAGGCACGGGGGCAGGCGGAAGCTCATGCGGGACTACCTTGAATTCTACGCGGACGCGGTTTTATATAGAGACGTCAGGGTGGCGAAGCCCGCTGCGGAGTGCATCTCGCGGATCTATGATGAGGAGGAGCCCATGGACTTTGCCATGAAGCTCGTCCTTCTCAGATACTACTCGGAGAAGCCCGGTCTCTCGACGCACGAGGAGATCCAGGTGGACCTTCTCATGGAGGAATGCATGAAGAGGAACTTAAGGTTCGCATTCATGCAGAAGCTGCCGGATTCCTTTGTGCGGCAGTACCGCCTGGACGACCGCGTATTTGTGGAAATGAAGGCCGACATCGACGCGGAGGTGCTGATCACCCACACGCTGAAGGGAGGGCCGGAGGAAG
>CADCPJ010000007.1 GCA_902803245.1 uncultured Lachnospiraceae bacterium
ATACAGCCGGCGCGCAAAGTGCAGCAGGCACGAAAGTACAAGAAGTGCACAAAATGCATCAAGTATGAAAGTACAAGAAGTGCGCAAAGTGCATCAAGCACGAAAGTACAAGAAGTGCGCAAAGTGCAGCAGGCATGGAAGTACAAGAAGTGCACAAAATGCAGTAAGTACGGAAGTACAAGAAGTGCGCAAAATGCATCAAGTACGA
Source organism: uncultured Lachnospiraceae bacterium (assembly GCA_902803245.1). Classification (GTDB taxonomy): domain Bacteria; phylum Bacillota; class Clostridia; order Lachnospirales; family Lachnospiraceae; genus Chordicoccus. The sequence continues at coordinate 209 of CADCPJ010000007.1, forward strand.
AATTACAAGAAGTGCGCAAAGTGCAGCAAGCACGAAAGTACAAGAAATGTACAAAGTGCAGCAAGCACGGAAATACATGAGGCACGGCAAAACAGTAAGCAAAAATACAGTAAGGGAGTGACATTTACCATGGCAAAACAGGGAAATCTTTCGATCAACAGCGAGAACATGCTGCCGATCATCAAGAAGTGGCTCTACTCTGACCACGATATCTTCGTCCGCGAGCAGGTGGCCAACGCGTGCGACGCGATCACCAAGCTGAAGAAGCTCGAGGGAATCGGGGAGTACAAGCCGGCGGACGACCACAAGTACGAGGTTCACGTCATCGTCAACCCTGACGAGAAGACGCTCAAATTCATCGACAACGGCATCGGCATGACGGAAGACGAAGTCGTGGAGTACATCACGCAGATCGCTTTCTCCGGCGCCACCGCATTTCTCGAAAAGTACAAGGACGAGAAGGATGCGAGCCAGATCATCGGCCATTTCGGCCTCGGCTTCTACTCCGCGTTCATGGTCGCGGACGAGGTGCACATCGACACGCTGTCCTATGCGGAGGGAGCAAAGCCCGTCCACTGGGAGAGCGACGGCCAGTCCACCTACAGCATCGAGGAGGGGACGAGAAGCGAGATCGGAACGGAAATCACGCTCTTCTTAAATGACGACTGCCTCGAGTTCTGCAACGAATACCGCATCCGCGAGATCCTCGAGAAGTACTGCTCCTTCATGCCGACCCCGATCTACTTAAGCGACGAGGGAAGCGCGGCGAAGAAGCGCGCCGAGGAAGACGACAAGAGAAGGATCGAGAACCACGAGAAGGCGGTGAAGGAGGCCGCGGAGAAGGGCGAGGAGGCCCCCGCGATGCCCGAAAAGCCGGTTCCGCAGCCGATCAACGACACGAACCCGCTCTGGACCAGGATGCCGAGCGAGTGCAAGGACGAGGACTACAAGGAGTTCTACCGCAAGGTCTTCCACGATTACAAGGAACCCCTGTTCTGGATTCATCTGAAGACCGACTACCCGTTCAACCTCCGCGGAATTCTCTATTTCCCGAAGATCAACACGGAGTATGACGCGCTCGAGGCCCAGATCAAGCTGTACAACAACCAGGTCTTCATCGCGGACAACATCAAGGAAGTCATCCCCGAGTTCCTGATGACGCTCAAAGGCGTGATCGACTGCCCGGACCTTCCTCTGAACGTCAGCCGCTCCGCCCTGCAGAACGACGGGACCGTGAAGAAGATCGCGGAATACATTTCCAGAAAGATGGCGGACAAGCTCAGCGGCATGTGCAAGACGGACCGCGAGAACTATGAGAAGAACTGGGACGACATCGCGCCATTTATCAAATACGGCTGCATCCGCGACACCAAGTTCGCGGACAAGATGATGGACTACATGCTCTTCAAGGACCTGGACGGCAAGTACCTGACGCTGAAGGAGTACGAGGAGAAGAACGACATCGCGGCGAAGGCCGAAGAGAAGGAAGCCATGGCCGGCGCCGAGGGCACTTCCGGGAGCACGGAGGCCGGAGCTGATGCGAAGGGCACGGAGGACGGAGATGCCGGTGCTGATGTGAAGGGCACGGAGGCCGGAGACGCCGCGCAGAACGCGGAAGAAGCCGGCCAGGCCGCCTCGAAGGCCGTGGACCAGAACGGCGAGACCGTGGAAGCGGAAATCGTGGACGAGAACGGCGAAAACGCAGACGAGGAGGAGAAGGAGCCCGAGAAGGCGACGATCTTCTATGTCACGGACGAAGTGCAGCAGGCGCAGTACATCGGCATGTTCCAAAAGAGCGGAAAGGATGCGGTGATCCTCAAAGAGAAGATCGACCAGCCGTTTATCCAGCAGCTTGAGCAGAGAAATGAGAACATCAAGTTCGCCCGGATCGACTCCGAGCTCTCCGACGACTTCAAGGGCGACGGGGAGGTCGCAGAAGCGGACTCCAAGTCCCTCACGGAGACATTCCGCAAGCACCTCGGGAACGAGAAGCTCGAGGTGAAGGTCGAGAACATGAAGGACGAGGACGTAGCCGCGATTGTCACCCTCTCCGAGGAGAACCGCCGCATGCAGGACATGATGAAGATGTACGGCATGGCGGATATGGGCGGCATGGGCACGGGCGAGACCCTCGTCTTAAATGCCAACCACCCGCTGGTGAAATTCGTCCTTGAGCACAGGAAGTCCCAGTCGGTGCCGGTCATCTGCGCGCAGCTCTATGATCTGGCCAGGATCTCCCAGCATCCGCTGAACCAGGAAGAGATGGCGAAGTTCATGAAGCGCTCGAACGACATCATGATGCTCCTCACAAAGTAAATACGGCGGGAGAATGACCGTGCGGCCGGGCGCGTGACGCTGCGGACAGGCACGTGACGCTGCGGACGGGCACGTGACGACGCGGCCGGGCACGTGACCATTAAGACATGTATGTGACGCTGCGGACAGACACGTGACCTTTAAGACATGTATGTGACGCTGCGGCCGGGCCGGTGGCTATGAGGGCAGTCTCCTTAGCAGTTATGTGGCTGCAGGATTCACTGTCAATACCTTTTCAACAAAAAAACGTGACAATGGGGACTGTCCCCACTGTCACGTTTCTCTTATCTCACGGGACTTGTTATGAGATGAGATTTGGAGTATGATAACTACATATGTCCTTGCAGGAGGCTGGAGGGAGAGCGCCTGCGCACACGGACATCCGGGCGGCCGGAAGGGGGATCGCCTGTTCATCTGCACATTATTATAGGCGGGTTCCCGGAACTCCGCTGAGCATATTGATTTGACAGGGGTTGTACTTGGGGAGGTACGAACATTGGCAAAGGGCACAAAAGGCGGCAGGGACCGCCATATCGGCAGACATATCGCACTCTTTATCCTGCTCGTCGCATTCGCGGGGGCAGCGGGCTATTACGCCTATGAGTACCAGCAGTGGGTCGGCAGATTCCTGCCGAACACCACGGTCAACGGCATCGACTACAGCGGCATGACGGCGGAGGAGGCGGAGGAGCGCTTCCGGAAGACCTATGCCGGCCGCGTGCTCGAGATCGAGGAGATGGGCGGCGCAAAGGAGAAGATCAGCTACGACGACATCGACTACCATTTTACTACGGGGAGCACCTTCGAGCAGCTGATCGCCTCCCAGGATTATTGGAAATGGCCCCTTTCCTACTCAGTCCCGACCGCGATGACAACCGAAGAGGGCTTCGCCTTCAGCGAGGAGAAGCTGAAGGAGAAGGTTGCGAACCTGCAGGCGATCACGGACCCGTCGATCCAGGATCCGGTGGATGCCCATATTGAAAAATGGGACAACGGATACACGGTGGTGGAAGCCGTGGACGGAAACCGCCTTAAAGAGGACAAGGTCTTTGAAGCCGCGGAGGACGCGGTCAACCACGGCGCATCTTCCATCAACCTCGAGGAGCTGGACTGCTATAAGAAAGCGTCCGTCTATTCCGGCAATGAGACGCTGCAGGACCAGTTCGCTGTCGTGGACAAGGCTCAGAACATGGAGATCAGGCTCAGCATGGAGGGGAACACTTATGTGACCCTCGACAAGAGCACGTTCCTTCCGTGGATGACTTTCCAGAACAAGACGGTAACATTTGACGAGGAGGCAATCACGGAGTATACTCATGAGCTTGCCAGGAAGTACAACACGATGGGCAAGAAGCGCTCCTTCGTCACGACGGAAGGGGAC
>CADCPJ010000008.1 GCA_902803245.1 uncultured Lachnospiraceae bacterium
CATGCATGCCGGTCATTCCGTCAGCCCTTCCTGCGCGCCTTCATGCATGCCGGTCATTCCGCGGCTTCCTTCGCTTCCTTCACGCCGCTTACAAGCACCGTCTCCTTGGTCGAGGCGTCCGCAATCTCCCCGATCTTCGGGATGCGGCCGATGACGTTGTCGTTTAAGTAGTCCATCGTGATGATGCGGTGGTTGGACAGCCTCGGCTCATCCGCCCCCTTCACCAGTCCCTCCTGCGACCTCACTTCGCCGTCAAACGGGCTCAGCGTGTCTGCGATCACTGCATTTTTCAAAATGGTGACCAGCTTTTTCGAGTAATAGGATATCTTGTCCGACAGTATGACATCGATGACGCCGGAGGACATCCCGTACCAGTAGTTGAGGGCCTGGTTCCTCCTCGCCGGCACGCGCTGGTCGTCAAAGGCCCCGTGCAGGATCGACCCCACGATGAGCTCGTAGTACCTGCCCCAGTTCCAGACCGGCATCGCCAGATTGAAGACGGAGCCATCCTCTCCGATCTGGTAGAGGCCGTACTCCCGCCCCGGTTCCTCCGGCTTGATGAGATCCGGGCCCGACTGGACGCGGACATCCTCACTTTTCAGCCATTCCTTCCAGTCCACATCCGCCTGGGACTCCCAGGACAGGTAGATCTTCGCGAGGGGATCGACGATGGCCGCCCCGATGGCGAAGGCGTTGATGTTTGCGATGGCCCCGTAGATCGGGGAGCTTCCCCTGTAGCCGATCCGGTGGTTGTCCGAGACCGAGGCGGCGAGGGCGCCCATGAGGAACTTCGCCTCGTACATCCTGCCGTAGTAGGTCCTCACCGCGCTGTGGGAGAGGTTGACGGAACAGTTGAGGAACTTCATCTCCGGGTGCGCGATCGCTTCCCTGAGTGTTCCGGGCATCTGAGACGGAGAGATTGTGAAGACGACTTCGTCCTCATCCGCCGAGGCCGCCTCCACGGCTTTCGAGAAAGCCTCGTCCGTCGCGCAGTTCTCGAATTTCACGGTCTCCACATTTCCGCCGAAAGCGGAATCCAGGGAATTTCTTCCCAGCTCATGCCCGTAAGTCCACCTGGAATTCCCGGGGTTCTTTTCGTAGATAAATGCTGCCCTCAAGGGATGCTCCGGAGAGTACTCCCTCCCCTTTTTGAGGATTCCGCCGATGCTGCCGAGGATCGTCTCCTTCTTCGGCCTCTCCGCCTCCTCGGGATTTTTCATAAGCGCGATCTTGTCGTCGGCCGTCTCCACGAGGAACTCCTCCCAGATGCGGTCGACGCGGTTTTTGAGGACCTGGCGGCTCTCCGACAGCAGGCTGTCCGCGCTGTAGATGCTCAGATAGACTAAAAATGCATCTCCGACGGTAATGGACAGCTCCCCGCCGCCCTTTTGCATATAGATCTCCTTGAAATACTGGTAGGCGGATCTCACCGTCTCGATCGCCTCCGTGGGCCAGGGCCTGTCGAGCGACTGCCCGACGTAAGAGGCGAGCTTCGCATATCTCCCCTCCGCGGAGAACTCAATCTCATAGAGGGGCGCAGCCACATAGAACTGCTCGAATTCCTTATAGATCCGGTACTCTTTCGTATCCGATTCCTCCGGCTCCAGCCGGATGACGTCCCCGAGCACCTCGGGCACGTCGAGGTACTTCAGCACGGAGACGCGCTTGTTTCCCTCCTCCACGTAGAACCGCTGCATATATTCATAGACTTTGATGGCGTCCCGGATTCCTTCGCTCATCTGCGCGTTATAGAGCGCGCTCCATTTCATCGCGAACTCCGATCTCTCACTCAGGATCGGAAGAAATCCCCCGGCAAATGCATTCTGCCGCCCGTGCGTCTTCGTCCCCACTACCATGTCAATCGGGATCTCAACAAGTCCGATCGGGATCTCCTTGAGCTGGTGGACGTGCTCCACGAGGTCGTCGAGAGCGGGCAGCGTCGGGTCCTTTCCCTCCGCTGCCATTTTGTTCCAGCGCTTCTCTCCGAGTTTTCTGGCCTTTGCATATTCTTCCGACATCTCTTTAAGATACCTCCTCCGTATTTCCTGTATCGTATCCCTATGTGAAGCGAAAAGCGCCCGGCGGTCAGGCCGAGCGGTTCTCCATTTCTTTTTTCTCGTTTTTGATCTCCCAGTGGATCAGGAAGGTCAGTGCCGCGCGAAGCAGGATGATTGCTCCGAGAACCAGGAGCTCCTTCGGCTCCCGGACAACGACGGTGCGAAGCACCTCTCCGCCCATCTTGAATTCAAGGGCGAGGGAAATTCCCTGTGCGAGGTCAAGCCGGATGTTCTCCCGGTCCCGCTTCAGCCACTTGAAGAAGCAGACGGATGCGCAGGAGACAAGTATGATTATGCCTGCCATCTCGAGACAGAACGTGCTTACCGCGACGATATGGGTGAGAAGGGTTTCCAGCACTTGCAGGAACTGGCTCATATTCATGCCCTCCCTTTTTACAGAGGAAATGCCGCACATAAAAGATCCCGCAGGCAGTCCAGGCCGTCCGATGAAAGCCCAGGGCCTGCCCGAAATGCCATCAGCAGCCCCACACGCGGTCAGCCGGCAGAGATCTTTCTACAGTATACATCAAATGCATACACCAGGTCAAAGAGTGTCTGCTCATCACCCTCCTCTCTCAGTTCCCACGCGGGATCCTCATCGAGGTTCGGGAAATAGGTGTCCGCGTCGTAGGCGTAGTCCACCCTGGTGATGTAGGCCGTGTCGCACAGGGGAAGAAATGTGCGGTAAATCTCCCCTCCCCCTATGACAAATACATCCTCCGGGGGATAGGCGGAGGCCGCTTCAAGCGCCTCCTCCGCGGAGTGCACCACTATTGCTCCCGGCACCGCGAAGCTCACATCCCTTGTGAGGACGATGTTCACCCTCCTTTGCAGGGGCTGTTTTTTCGGAAATGACTCAAGGGTCTTCCTTCCCATGATGAGGACCTTGCCGTCCGTCATTTTCCGGAAATACTTCATATCCGCGGGAATGTTCACGAGGAGCTTCCCATTAAGCCCGATGGCCCAGTTCCGGTCCACTGCTGCAATACAGTTCATCTCTCTCCTCCGTATCCATGGCCATTTTTGAGGAAATGCCCGCTAAGTCCGCCGCAGCGAGGCCGTCAGACAGCGATCGGGATATTTTCAATCTGCGGGCCGAACTCGTAGTTCTCCACAATCAGGTCCTCCGTCGTAAATGCATAAAAATCCGTCACCTCCGGATTCAGCGACACCTTCGGGGCCGGGTACATCGGCCTCGCGATCAGCTCCTCGACATAAGGCACATGCCGGTCATAGATGTGAGCGTCGGCGATGCAGTGGAGGAGCTGCCCCGGGATCATGTCTGAAACCTGAGCGAGCATCATGAGAAGGATCGCGTACTGGCAGACGTTCCAGTTGTTGGCGGCGAGAACGTCCTGGCTTCTCTGGGTGAGAACGGCATTGAGGGTCAGTCTGTTCTCACCCCGCTCCTCGGTCACGTTGAAGGTGACTGACCAGGCGCAGGGATAGAGGTTCATCTCATGGAGGTCCGCGTGGTTGTAGATGGAAGTCACGATGCGGCGGCTGAATGGGTTGTTCTTCAGATCGAAGAGGACGCGGTCCGTCTGGTCAAAGAGCCCCTCCCTGTACTTGTGCTTCACTCCCATCTGGTAGCCGTAGGCCTTGCCGATGGTCCCGTTCTCATCCGCCCACTCGTCCCAGATATGGGGCTTTAAGTCGGCGATCCGGTTGGACTTTCTCTGCCAGATCCATAAGATTTCATCCATCGCGCTCTTCAGCGCCGTCCTTCTCAGCGTGAGTGCCGGAAACTCTTTCCTCAGGTCGTAGCGGTTCACGACCCCGAACTGCTTGATCGTGTAAGCCGGCGTCCCGTCCTCCCAATGAGGACGCACCTTCTCGCCCCGCGTGTCCGTCCCGTTGTCAAGTATGTCCCTGCACATCTCCACAAACAGCTTATCTGCCTGGCTCATCGTCTCTCCCTTAAAACGTGACAATGGGGACAGTCCCCATTGTCACGTTTTTCATCACATTTATCACACACTTCCGCCGTTGAAGAGCGGCTTCAGTTCCGCCGCATGGTTCTCAAAAATGTCGAGAAGTACAGCATCCCAGTGCCTCGCGTCCTTTAAGGAGGAGCCGAACACATAGTCCTCCTGGCCGTAGTCGATGACGTCGAAGCCGGGAACGGCCTTGCTCGCGCCCGCGGTGCGGTATGCAGCTGCCGAGGGAAGGTCGAAGGACACCTTGGAGAGGTTGCTCATATCCACCCACCCGCTGATATCGGTGCCGTTCGGCTCCGACGCAGTTCCGTTTGCGGTCTGCCGCGCCGGCGCACTCTTGAAGATCGTCACCGCGTCGTCCGCATACTTGCCGAACATCTCATCCACGTAAAGGACGAAGGAATTTCCGAAGATCTCGGACGGCACGTGCCCGCCGTCCCACTGCCACTCGATCGAAGCATCCGTGCCGGCAAGCAGCCATTTGATCTCAAGGTTCAGCGAGGCGAAGAGAGACATATCGCCCTCCGCGGCGCCCATCACAAGGCGCGTCCATGCCGGCTTCTCGGCGTCCCTGTCGCTTATGTAGGGGGTCGGATCGTAGAGCGAGACGATGTTCCTTCCGAAGCGGTCTCCGTTTTCGATGGAGCGGATGTCCGTGCGGTAAGCCGCCCTCATTGTCTCGAAATTGATGTAGTCCTGGGAGTCGATGCTGCTGCCCGCGGCCTGCGTCGTTCCGCCCGTGGGCGTTCCGACCGCCTGATTCCCGAGCCCGGTGCCCGCTGCCGTCTCAGTGTTGTTCACTGCCGTCCCGATGCTGCCAGCTGCAGGGGCTGCATCGTCCGCTGCCGCCGCTGAGCCGTCCACAACCGTCGCTGTGCTGCCACCTGCAGGGGCTGCGCCGTCCGCAGCTGCCGCTGAACTGCCGGCATCGCCGCCTTCCGCTGCCTCCGGGGCTGACCCGCCCTCCGCGTCGGAGGCGGCAGCATCAGCTGACGCCGATGCGGATTCTCCAGAGTCGAGACCGTCAATCTCCGCCGCAGTGAAGTCCGCTTCCTGGCCCGCCTGGACGGCAGGTGCCGAAACAGTCTCGCTCTCGGCGAGGAGGTTGATCTCTCCGCTCTGGTTGTAAACCGGCTGGGAATCTTCCGTCCCGGTCTCCGCACCTGCCGCGGGCGCTGCGGGAAGGGTGCCTCCGGCAGTCTCCCCGCTGTCAGCGCCGTCTGCCTGATCTGTGGAAATGGCGGACACATCTGCATCTCCGGGAGCGCCGGGAGCGCCTGCCGCTCCGGGGCCGCCGGGAACGCCAGGGCCTCCTGCAGCTCCGGGACCGCCCATGCCGCCCATGCCGCTTTCGCTCCTTGCGTATCTGCCTTCAAGGAACGCCTTGGCCTTCTCGCTTGCAGTCATCGCCGACACGGCTGCGTCTTCCAGGGCATTTCCCTCTTCATCAAACCACGTCCAGTCTTCGGCGTAATCCAGGTTGTCGAGATACCACTGCAGATTGGAAATGAACTCCTGCAGGTAGAGGTTGAGG
>CADCPJ010000009.1 GCA_902803245.1 uncultured Lachnospiraceae bacterium
AGACGCGGAGCGTCTCTGAACGCCCACAATGAGGGACGCAAAGCGTCCCGAATGCTGGGGGTGCTGAATAGTTACGGCAAACCCAAGGTTAACCAGTATAAAGATATAGATTGGCGCTGCAAAGGAAATGCCGCGCTCCCAATTTCCAGGATGCGTTTCGAACAATATCTCCCGGATGCGCTTTTGAAAGTGCATCGGCCGGGGAGAATTATATACCAAGAGCAATGTTAATGAGAGTATATAGTTCCCGCGTGAACGTTCTGTGAAGAGAGGCAAAATCCCTTCAGGCTTTGCCGCCCCTGTTGTAGTGCCTCTTCCTCTCGTATCCGTCCTTGCCGTATCCCTTCTTCCCGGTGCGGCGCGGCTGCGGGGAGCTCGTCCCAAGGGCTGCGCCCTGCTTCTTCCGGACTGCCCTCCGGGCACTAAGGAGGGAGTCATCCGCCTCATCCAGGTGTTTCTTGAGCTCCGCCATCTGGTCTCTCAGCTCGGCGGCCATCTCGAAATTGAGCTCGGCCGCAGCGGCTCTCATCTGCTTCTCCACCTTGTCTATGAGCTCATGAAGCTCCTCCGCGTTCATATCCTCCGGGTCCTTGCCGAGCGACGCCTCGGTCTTCGCCACTTCCTTCGCCGTCGAGATGAGGTCCCTCACCGCCTTCCGGATCGTCGTCGGAGTGATCCCGTGCTCCTCGTTGTACCTCATCTGTATGGTGCGCCTTCGCTTCGTCTCCCCGATCGCCTTCTTCATGGAGTCGGTCATGACGTCCGCATACATGATGACGCGGCCTTCCGAGTTTCTCGCGGCCCTGCCGATGGTCTGGATGAGCGAAGTCTCGGATCGGAGAAAGCCCTCCTTGTCCGCATCGAGGATCGCGACCAGCGTGATCTCCGGGATGTCGAGGCCCTCCCTTAAGAGGTTGATGCCGACGAGGACGTCGAAGACATCCAGGCGCATATCCCGGATGATCTCCGTGCGCTCGAGCGTGTCGATATCCGAGTGCAGGTAGCGGACGCGGATCCCAAGATCCTTCAGGTAATCCGTCAGATCCTCGGCCATGCGCTTCGTCAGAGTCGTGATGAGGACCTTGTTCCCGCCCGCGATCTCCTTCCCCACTTCGCCCACCAGGTCGTCGATCTGTCCTTCCACGGGGCGGACTTCCACATCCGGGTCGAGAAGCCCCGTCGGGCGGATCACCTGCTCGGCCCTCAGGAGCTCGTGTTTCGCCTCATACTCACCGGGAGTGGCCGAGACAAAGAGGATCTGGTCGATGCGCTCCTCAAACTCGCCGAAGTTTAAGGGCCGGTTGTCGAGGGCACTCGGCAGGCGGAAACCGTAGTCCACGAGGGTCGACTTCCTGCTCCGGTCCCCGTTGTACATGGCCCCGATCTGGGGGAGGGTCTTGTGGGACTCGTCGATGATGATGAGGAAATCGCCGGAAAAATAGTCGATGAGCGTGTAGGGAGGCTGCCCCTCATCCCTCCCCGTTAAGTGGCGGGAGTAGTTCTCGATGCCGGAGCAGATTCCGGTCTCCTTCATCATTTCCACGTCGAAGTTCGTCCGCTCCTCAATTCTCTGGGCCTCAAGGAGCTTGTCCTCCGACTTGAAATACCTGACCCGCTCCCTCATCTCCTCCTCGATGGCGTCACAGGCCGCGCGCATCCGCTCCTCCGGGACGACGTAGAACGAGGCCGGGTAGATCGGCACATAAGTGAGCTCCGCAAGGACGTCTCCTTTTAAGAGGTCGACTTTCGTGACGCGGTCGATCTCATCCCCGAAGAACTCGATCCGGACCGCATACTCGTTGACGTCGGCGGGGATCACTTCCACGGTATCCCCCTTCACGCGGAAGCATCCGCGGTGAAAGTCGATGTCATTCCGCTCGTACTGCATGTCGATCAGCTCTCTTAAGAGCGTGTCCCTGTCCTTCTCCATCCCAGGGCGGACGCTCGTCATCATGTTCATGTAGTCGTCCGGGGCGCCGATGCCGTAGATGCAGGACACGGAGGCGACGATCACGACGTCCCTCCGCTCGCTCAAGGAGGACAGGGCGGAGAGGCGGAGCTTGTCGATCTCGTCATTGATTGCGGAATCTTTTTCGATATACGTGTCAGATGACGGAACGTATGCTTCCGGTTGGTAGTAATCGTAATACGACACAAAATACTCAACAGCATTTTCCGGAAAGAATTCCTTGAATTCGGAGTAGAGCTGCGCCGCAAGCGTCTTGTTGTGCGCGATGACAAGGGTCGGCTTGTTGAGCTTGGCGATAACATTGGCCATCGTGAAGGTCTTGCCGGAACCCGTCACTCCGAGGAGGGTCTCCGCCTGGTTCCCCTCCCGGAAGCCCTTAACGAGCGATGCAATCGCCCCGGGCTGGTCCCCGGTGGGTTGATATTCGGAATGTAATACAAAATGATCCATATTCTCGTATTCTCCTCGCAACTGTATCCGATGCGTCAGCCTCCGCAGCTGCGGGTGTCGGCCGGCCTGTCCACTGCATATAAGGAAACGGTATCTGTTCGCTGTTTGTAACTATTCAGCACCCCTGAAATCAGAGTGAAAATCAGGTAGAGAACTGGTTTTCTGAATGGTTTTCGCTGTGATTTCGGGGCG
>CADCPJ010000010.1 GCA_902803245.1 uncultured Lachnospiraceae bacterium
GTTCCCTTTAGGAACAGCAGGATCTCGCTGCCTATGGCGCGAAGCACCTCGTCTCCGAATTCCCGGCCGTTCAGCTCATTGATCGAGTGGAACTTCTCTATGTTGAGGACAATGGCATCCATGTGGAGCTCGGGGTGATAGCGGAAGAGCCTCCCCGCATACTCAAAGAAGAAGTTCCGGGCATACAGCCCGGTGAGGGGATCCTGCTCCGCGGCGGAGATGAGCTGGCGGCCCTCGCACAGCTCAATGATGCGCCCCACCCTGGCCAGGATGACTTCGCACACGTCAAACGGCTTGGTAATGAAGTCCGCGGCCCCCATCTGCAGGGCCTCGAGCTCGGCGTCCTTGTCGGCAGTCAGTACGACGACGGGGATGTTCTTCATCCTCTCGTCATTTCTCATGTGATCGAGCACCTGAAAGCCGTCCATGACCGGCATCATGAGGTCCAGCATGACAACGGACAGGTCCTTCAAATTGGCACTTATCACTTCAAGTGCTTCTTTGCCGTCGCACGCATACAGTACTTCATAATCATCTTCCAGGATCGCACCCAGCGCATCGCGGTTGATCTCCTGGTCGTCGACGACCAGCACCCGCTGAGGGCGCTGAATCTGATTGTTTATGATCATGACATATCCTCATTAAGACGGTAATGATTTCCTGATCCACGCCTTTAATGTGGCATAGAGCAGTTCCGAGTCCGTTGGTTTGGCAAGGTGCGCATTCATTCCGGCATCCATCGACTGGTCGATGTCGCTCTCATACGCGTTGGCACTCAGGGCGATGATCGGGATTGTCTCAGCGTCGCCTCTGTCGGCTTTTCGGAATTCCCGGGTGGCCGTAAGTCCGTCCATTTCCGGCATCCTCAGATCCATGAGCACCGCGTCGTAGTAATTTTCCGGAGACCTGACAAACATGTCGAGGGCGATCCGGCCGTTCTCGGCGTATTCGCAGGAGGCTCCCTCCAATTCCAGAAGGTCCATCACGACCTCGGCGTTGCAGGGAATGTCCTCGACGATCAGGATGCGGCGTCCGCTAAGGGATATCTCCGCGCCCTTCTCTTCGGCGCCGGAAGCGTCCCTGCACTCTTCCGGAGATTCTGCAGCGGGCATGGGAAGCGTGACCGAAAATACGCTTCCCTCCCCCTTTGTGCTCTTTACCAGGATGGTGCCCCCGCACGCCTCGATATCCTTCTTCGCGACGGCAAGTCCCAGCCCGCTTCCGCCGTAGCTGTCCGTCGAACTGGAGTCCCCCTTGGTAAAGACATCAAAGATCTTCGGCAGGAATTCGCTGTCGATCCCGACGCCGGTGTCGGAAACCGAAAAGACAAGCGTCCCCGTGCTTTCATCCGACAAAGGCCCGTCCGTGACGGAAAGCCCCACCTTCCCCGGAGCGTCAGTGAACTTCACCGCATTGTCGAGAAGGATGAGCAGCACGTTCTTCAGCCGCAAATCATCCCCGATGTACCAGTTTGAAAGGCACGAAGAAGCCGAGAAGTCATACGTAAGCCCTTTCTCCTCGCAGATGGTCCCGGCGATGGCGTTCACCTGCTCCATGCATTTTTCAAGGGAAAACGCCTCTTTTTTGCTGTCATTTCCCTCCTGTTTGGAGCTGTTCAGTTCAAGCACATTGTTGATGAGGCTCAGCAGGTGCTTTGCGCTCGCGCCGATCTTACGGAGATAGTCCCTCGTCTTTTCGGAGAGATCCGGGTCATCGAGGGCAAGCCCATCGAGTCCGATGATCACGTTCATGGGCGTGCGCATCTCGTGGCTCATGCTTGAAAGAAACATCGTCTTCGCCCGGCTGCTCTCCTCGGCGGCCATGTACTCAGCTTCCCGGCGCTCGCTCTCGGCGATGCGGTCGGTGATCCGTCGGATCAGCTGGTATATGATCTGGACAAAGATGCTTCCTCCAAAGAGAATCCCCGCGACAAGCAGATCCGGGTCCCCGAAGAACGTGACCCCGAGGTAGCCGATCAGGAAAAAGACAAGCAAAAAAATGGGGATCCTGAGTATTGTGTTGTTTCCTCCCCAGTTTCTGCGGCTTCTCACACTGACTGCAAACCGGATAAAACCGTAGATGTTATAAACCATCAGGCCGCTGCCGATATAGAGCATGGAATAAATCAGCCATGTCATGGATTGTCCTCCGCGAAAGAAAACGGATGTGCGGTGCGGCATCTTCTAAAAAGGCACATTATGCTCACGACACAATGCATAATGCGCCCGGTTGCTTTTCCCATACGGTTTCATTTTATCATAATCCCATAGTTTTTCAAGGTACTTGCCGTCGTCTTCGCTTCAAAATGCTTCCCCAGAAGTGCTGCTTCATTGTACTTGCCGTCGTCTTCGGTTCAAAATGCTCCCACAGAAGCGCTGCTTCATTGTACTTGCCGTCGTCTTCGGTTCAAAATGCTCCCACAGAAGCGCTGCTTCATTAAATGTCGGATTATATTGTCCTGTGGCAGAAGAAGCCCCCTCTGTGATATGATGGTTCCGGCATCACCTTAAAAATGCTGAAGCAGCTTGGCAGGAAACCGTTCATCAATAATAATACATATTTGGAGCGGAGAATATATGCAGGTACAATTCAACAACAAAAACCACAAGGAGCTGCGCCTCTCCGATTTTCCCGGAATCAACTCCAGGATCTTAGAGCTTGGCGAAGATATTCTCCAGTCAGACCGCTACAGGAAAGCGGAGACGGTTGTGCACCACGGAACCACCAGTGTGTACCGCCATTCCCTCGCCGTCGCAAGGTATACCCTCGCCCGCTGCATCATCGATGAGGCGAGGGGAAAAGAAGTCAGCGAGCGCGACGCGGTCCGGGCCGCCCTCCTCCACGACATCGGCATGACGGATGACGAGGTGCACGACGCCCTCGCCCCGCAGAAGTGCTACCTTCACCCGAAGAGAAGCGCGGAGATCGCGGAGAAGGAATTTGATGCCAACGAGGTGCAGCTCGATTCGATCCTCCACCACATGTGGCCGCTGAACGTCGTCCCCCCGAAATACCGGGAGGGCTGGATTCTCATCCTGGCGGACAAGCACTGCTCCCTCAATGAAGTCGTGCTCGGGCAGGTCTGACGAAAGCGCGCCCTCTTCCCTTATCATCCGCGGTATCCGTACATTTCGCCAAAATCTGTTCTGTCAAAGGGATTTTCGTTCCGGTATAATCATTTCCATAAAAACGATTTTGATGCCGATGAACCATATGACTGCTTGAGAAAAGGAGAACAGACATGTCTGAATACCAGATCCAGATCGTCGTTGTCGCAGGAGGCCCCGCGGGCCTGTCCGCAGCCGTCGCCGCAGCGGAGATGGGGGCCCATGTGGCAGTGCTCGAGAAGCGCGCGATCCCCGGAGGGCTCGCCAATGCGGGAATGGGAATTCTCGCAGTCGAGTCGCACTATCAGAAGGAAGCGGGTATCGACCTCACTGTCGAAAAAGCCGTGAAAATGATGATGGAATACGAGCACTACAACATCGACGGCAGGCTCGTGCGCCGCTATTTCGGGCAGAGCGCCGACACGATCGAGTGGCTGGAAGGCATGGGCGTGGAATTCGAAGGGGCATTCCGCTACTTCACCAAGTCCGAGCCGACCTGGCACATCGTGAAGACCGGGAAGAAGATCGGCCCCGCCGCGGCGAAGGTCATGAATGAGAAGCTGGCAAAAAGAGCCGAGGAACTCGGTGTCCGCATCTATTACGAGTGCGTGGGCAAGAAGGTCTTAAAGAACGCGGACGGCAAAGTCTCGGGGCTTCTCGCGACGGACAAGATCGGGCGGAACTTCGTGATCGACTGCGACGCCGTGATCATCGCCTGCGGCGGCGCCTCCGGCAATCCCGAATTCATACGGAAAGAGACCGGCTTCAAGTTCGGGGAGGATCTCTTCAACTTCTCCTCACCCGCCATCACGGGGGACGGGCTTATGATGGCCTGGGAGGCCGGCGCGGACAGGATGCCCGTCCGGATTGAGCAGGCCGCACTGTGCGGAGGCCTCGACACGCTGCCCTCCTCGATCCCCAATGTCATGATGCAGCCGAACCTCCTCGTGAACTTAAGCGGAAA
>CADCPJ010000011.1 GCA_902803245.1 uncultured Lachnospiraceae bacterium
CAGGTAGTAGGCGGAGAGGTCCGAGCAGGAATCCAGCTTCGTCCACGCCCTGGCGAGGAATGCGGCCTGGTAGAGGGACGCGGTGATGGCTGCGGGAAGGAGCGGTGCCGAGGACCACTCCGTGACGTAGAGCGGGAGCTTCAATGAGGGGCCAAGGAGCATGCGCCGGATTCTTCCGCACGCCTCAAAGGGCGCATCCGGGTCCATGCACAGGCTGAAGCTGCCGTCCGGACGGATTCCGCTGTAATAGAGGGAGACGGAGAAGAAATCCGGTTTCGCGGATCTTTTTATGAGCTCATCGAGCAGCGGCTCCGCCTCGAGAAGGGACCGCTCCGGATCCAGCCCGGGCCCGCCGACCTTTGCCCCGGGGATCTGGCTGAGGATGATGTCCCTCACGCGGCGGAATGCATCGGCATAGGAATCGGGAGTGTCCTTGGGGAGCATATGCATCTCGAACTTCCATTCGCTCAGCCAGCTCACCGGCCACCTCCTCGAGACGTGTTTCAGGAAGCTCTCCAGCGCCCGGAAGAACCGCTCGTTTCTCGGTATGAAGGCAAAATTCTGGTCCCCTTTCAGCTCGGTGAGGACGGGAGAGCTGACCTTGGAGAGCTCAATAAACGGGACGAGGCGGTTTTCGTAGAGAAATGTCAGCACGATGTCCGCACTCTGATAGAAATACTCATAGTGGGGCAGGATCATCGGCATGAAGCTGTTGCTGAGAAGCTCCTCGATCCGGACGAGGCCGAGCTTCATTTCCCTGCAAAATGAGAGCAGATGCGTGCGGAAGCGGTCCGACAGGAGGTTCTGCACGGAGCCCGCGTTGATCATGCGGTTGGAGCGCGGGAGATCGGCGGGCGGGGCGTCCGCGCGGAGCACCATGCAGTGATCCGGGGGATTTTGAGGCGCCGCGTCCTCCCCGGAGGGCAAGAGCACCTCATTTCCTTCGCGGCCCCTCGATACGGCCCGGTATTTAGACGGAGTTAAGTGGTAAGTCCTCTGAAAATTCTTCTGGAAGGCGGAGACGGAGGCGAATCCGTTCCTTAGCGCCACTTCGCTCACTGCGAGATCCGTGCTGCGAAGATCCCTCAGGGAGTAGAAGAGCCGCTTCCCGGTGACATAGGTCTTGAAATTCGTCTGAAAATGCTCCCTGAAGAAGGTGGACAGGTACTGCGGGGTCAGGTAGAAGACCCGCGCCAGGTCCGGCAGGGAGAAATTTTCCGCGTAGTGGAGATCGATGTAGTCCGCGATCTCCTGCACCCGCTCCTTGTAGCGGTCCGGAACGGCGCTTCCCGCCTGCGCGGGGAGAAGGCGCGACAGCTCGGCGAGAAGAACAAAGACTTCGCCCATGAGGCTCATCCGTGCCGTCGTCCGTGCATCCGCGGGGGCCGAATCGAAGTAGCGGGCCAGCTCCGAGACCCGGAGCACGGACCGCGTGAGGGGCAGGTAGTCGTGCGAGAGGTCGAGGGCGCTCGACAAAAACGGCAGAGGGCTCGCCTTTAAGTGGTCAAAGAGGAATGCCTCCCCGATCCCGAGAATGAGGACGGAGCTTATGTCCCTTGCGGACTGAAGTAAGACCTCCCGGCCGGGAGGCAGGAAGACGAGACCCGGGCGGCTGTGGAGTATGGGCTCCCCGCCGGCGGAGATCAGGATCTCTCCCTCCGACACGTAGAGAAAGGCGCACGAGGCGAAGCTCTCTTTTACGGGGCTTTCGATCCTGCGGGTGATATTCATTTCGACCGGAAAGTTCTGCATGGCGGCTTCTCTTAAATTCAAGTGTGGGAAGTGTACAGGTCAACCGTGATGAGCCGCACCTCCGTTCCCCGGAGCTCGGCGTGCATCGAAAAAGGCTGTCCCTCCTCGATGCGGTAAACCCTCGTCCGCGGAATGAGGGAGGAGCGCATGCGCATCTCTTCGAGCGTGGCGGCATTCGGCGGATAGAGGAAGTCCAGCTCCCGCCACGCGGTGTAGAGATCCGAGTGGACTCCGTCGATGCGGTACTCCTTCACGAGATAGGTGCCTTTTAAGACATTTCCGATCTCGATGCGGCAGCGCGTGACGCCGATCTCGTCAAACACCGCGGTGGGGAGGGAGAGATCCTCCTTCTCCACATTGTGGTAGAGGAAGGTCTCCTTCGGGTGCTGGTACCGGAAGAGGAGGATCTGGAAGGACCCCCTCGAGTTTGCGGTGATGAGGCTCTCTTTGGTCAGCCGGATCTGATAGTGCCCGAGAAGGGCCATCATCCGGCAGGCGTGGAAGGAGGGCTTCGGGAGGCCCCGGTCCGTCATGAGCCCCCATCCACCGAAGAGGAACTCCAGGGAATCCAGATAGCGGAGCGGCGCGTCGGAGAGCAGGTAGTAGCCTGTCGCCTCGATCTTGAGCGGAAGGGCTCCCAGCATCATTCTCACGATGTAAGCCGCCTGATAGGAGGCGTCATTCAGATAGTTTCTCGAGGAGAGGTTGGAATTGAATTCCGTGATCCAGACCTCCTTCTCCGGGTGCTCTCCCCGCACGGTGTCCGCGAAGATCTGCATCCTGCGGATGCCCTCGTCCGGATCCGAGGACAGGTACATATTGCCCGACGCGTCCGCCGTCATCGGGTAGATGTAGGCACTGAAGAAGTCCGGCACGATCCCGTGGGAGGACATGAGGCGGATCATCTGGCGGATCTTCGCCGGGTCGGACCAGTCGTTGAAGCCGGGGCCGCCGATGCGGCAGGAGGGCGAGAATTCCCTGAGGACGGTATAGATTCTGCGGAACATCCGGGCGTACTGGACGAGGCCGAACTGATCCCTCTCCTCGTCGCTCGTATACATGAAGCTGATCTCGAAGTACCACCCGTCAAATGCCGCCTGCCCGTAATGATTGATGCATGCCCGGACGAATTCCGGGAGTATGCGGAGCAGCTGCTGGTAGTATTTTCTGGTGTCCGTGGGGGAGACCGGGGCGAAGCTGACCGTGGTGGTCTCCTGAATCTGGAAGGACTTGTTTCCCAGCTCGAGAAACGGCGTGATCCCCCTCGTCATGAGGCTGTCAAGAAGGGAAAAGACGGCTGAGAAATTATAGTAGGACTTCCCGCGGATGCTCCCTTGCGTGATGAGGTCCGTGATGCGGCAGATGCGGCCGCAGGTAAAGCCCACCTTTGACTGCATGAGGTCGAGCGAGGCTCCGAGATCCAGGTTTCGCAGATTGGCCGCGTAGCCCAGGTTGATGAGCTTCCGGAAAAACTGGGGCATGGCGTGGATGGGATCGATCCGGGTTTCGAGATGGAGGAACTCATCCGCGGCTTTTGCCGCCGTCTCGCCGGGCCCTCCCCCGATCAGGGCGCCGGGAGCTTCCTCTCCGTGAGGGGCAGCTTCATTTGCGCTGAGCCGAAGGAGCTCCTCCCTGTCCTCAACCGCCTTTTCTACAGCCTCACGGAATGTCATGCCGAGGGTCTCCCTCAAAAAGCTGCCCAGGTACTTTGAGGTGACGTGGAATTCCTCCGCGGCGGCTTTCAGCGTGGGACTCTCCGCGGCGTGCATGCGGATGTACTGAAGAAGGGAGCGGTACAGAACCATCCTCCGCTCCGTAAGATATGTGAGCGGCTCGGGAAAGACGTCGTCCTTCGAGCAGCTTTCGGTGAGGAGGGAGAGGATCTGAAGGAGATGGGAGGATCTTGTAAGTGCGGCCTCCCTTCTCATATCCCCGTCCAGCTTCTCTATCATATGGAGGCTCTCCTCAGTGATGAGCTTAGCCCGCGCGGGGAGGGAGGTGACCGTCCCTCTTAAAAGCCCCTCGCAGCCTGTGAGCGAGAGCACGCTCTCCGGGCGGAGGCGGAGCAGGAGGTACTCGGACGAGCCTTCCGCTTCGAGGGTGATCTCTTCCCTTCCGCACAGCCCCATAACGGAAGTAACTGCGGAGACTTTCCCCGAGGAGATCTTAAGAGCGCCCATCTCGGTGAAAAAGAGATTGTAGGAAGAGCTCATAAATGAGCCCCTGTGAAAGAGATGCCGTCTCTCGATGGATTCGATTGCCTTTTCCGTCTCCCTTAATACATCCACGGGAATGTGCCTCCTTCCGATTATCATTAAGCGGCTGTGCCGGCTTTCCTGATTCTGCCGCAGACGGGGGATGGGATCATGACAAAGATGTGACAGCGGTGATTCACATAAAAAAGGGAGCGATGATCACAAATGCCGCCGCGGGAGCGAAGATCAGGTGAAAAAATGACTCATTATTAAGAATAGAGCATAAAAAATGCGGCCTGTCAAGGCCTCTTCCCTGATAATATTAGATTATCAAATGCAGGGCTCACGCAAAGAGAACAGAGCCTATCGAAGCGAAGGAGGAAAGCATGGCAGGCAGACAGATCTACAATCCGGAAGGATTCAAAAATGTCGAAAGAGACGGCAAGGTGTGCGGCTTTGAGTTCCAGTTCAAGCTGCAGTATTACAGGGGCATCACGCTCTCCATCATCCGCGACATCGCGGTGACCATCGACGGCGAAAAGATCCCGCGCGAGAACGTTTTCCTCACCATCAACGGGGAGACCTTCTCTTTGGAGGAGTGCCGCACGGTAGTGAGCCCGCTGTACCGCTGGGAGTTCGGTGAGTTCGGAACGGTGACTGTGGCGAAAGAAGGCGGACTTGCGAAGGGCCCGCACCACATCAGTGTTCTGCAGCACATCGCCCCGTCCTATATGCCGTTCCCGATTCAGGCAGTTTGCGACGCGGATTTCGAGATCTAAGGAGGGAGAAGGAATATGAGCCAGATCAAAAGAAGCGTTTCTCTTTACAGCTATCAGGATTCCTATTATTGCGGCAAGCTGGATCTCGAGGGCTGCCTCCGCGAGACATCCAAAACCGGCGCAACCGGCGTCGAGCTCCTCGCCGAGACCATGATCAAGCAGTTCCCGAATCCGATTTACACGGAAGAGTTTCAGGCCAGGTGGAAAGAGTGGCTGAAGAAGTACAACCTGACCCCCACCTGCTATGACGCATTCCTTGAGAACCACATCTACGACAACCGCACCTTAAGCCTCGGCGAGCAGGTTGAGATGATGAAGCGCGACTTAAAGTGCGCATCCATTCTCGGCTTCTCCTGCATCCGCACGCTGGTCTCCACGCCGATCGACGTCATCGAGGGGTCGCTGGACTACGCCGAGGAGGTCGGCGTCAAGATCGGCCTCGAAGTGCACGCTCCCTTCTCCCTCAACTCCACATGGGCCGAGGGGTATCTGAACCGCCTGAGCGGATCCGCTTCCAAGTACAATTATTTTGCATTTATCCCGGACATGGGCATCTTCTGCAAGAGGGTTCCGGACGTGCTTGAGGACAAGTGGCGCAGGAAAGGCGCGCAGCAGAAGTTCATCGACATGGTAAATGAAGCCTATGCGGACCGCGTCGCCAACGGCTTCACGAAGATCGAATACTCGCTCAACCTCGGCGAGGCGAACATGAACTACCGCAACGCCAACGGCCAGGCAAGGCTTACGGAGATCTTCAAAGCCGAGGGCGCTTCCCCTGCGGACTTCGGATACTTAAATGCCAGCTACACCTATTCCTGGAGCGATCCGCAGGACCTCATCGACAACATCGACCGCATCTGCCACACCCACGGAAAGTGCTACAACACCCACGAGGACTACGTCGAGACGGCGGTGGCGATCCCGGAGGTCGTTGAGGCGTATAAGAAGTGCGGGTATGACGGGTACATCAGCACGGAGTACGAGGGCGGTGAGCACCTCCGCGACGACTTCGAAGTGCCCGACATCGAGCAGGTCCGCCGCCATCAGGAAGCCTTGAGGCGCGCGATCGAAGGCTGAGAAAAAATTAGGGAAGGGTGCCCGCGGGATGAGGGACGTGGGCTGCCGGATAGAAAAGGAATCAACAGTACACCATATCAACTTCATTTATCAAAAACAGGAGGAAACAACATGGCAAAGGTAAGAGTAGCGATCGTCGGCTGCGGCGGCATTGCAAATCAGAAGCATCTTCCGTCTTTCAAGGCGAACGCCGACAAGGCTGAGATCGTGGCATTCTGCGACATCATCCGTGAGCGCGCCGAGAAGGCCTGCAAGGAGTACGGCACACCGGACGCAAAGGTCTTTGAGGACTACAAGGAAATGCTTGCCGACAAGAGCCTCAACATCGACCTCGTTCATGTCTGCACACCGAACGTCTCCCACTGCCCGATCACTGTCGCGGCATTTGAGGCCGGCAAGCATGTTATGTGCGAGAAGCCGATGGCAGCTACGACAGCTGACGCCCAGAAGATGATCGACGCCTGGAAGGCTTCCGGCAAGAAGTTCACGATCGGCTACCAGAACCGTTTCCGCGATGACACACAGACTCTGCACGCTTCCTGCGAGGCAGGCGAGCTCGGCGAGATCTATTTCGCAAAGGCTCACGCATTAAGGCGCCGCGCCGTTCCGACATGGGGCGTATTCCCCAACAAAGAGCTGCAGGGCGGCGGACCGCTCATCGACATCGGAACACACGCCCTTGACATCACGCTCTGGATGATGAATAATTATGAGCCGGTTTCCGTCACGGGTTCCGTCTTCTACAAGCTCGGCCGCGACCCGAAGGGCCCGGAAGGCAACGTATTCGGACCCTGGGATCCCGAGACCTTCCAGACGGAAGATTCCGCGTTCGGCTTCGTGAAAATGAAGAACGGCGCTACCGTCTACATCGAGGCGGCATGGGCTCTCAACGTCCTTAAGTCCATGGAAGCTTCCACGACTCTGTGCGGCACGAGAGCCGGCGCCGAGATCCATCACGGCGGCAGCTATCCGACAGATGAGCTGATCTACAACACGGTTGAGCACAATCAGCTGATGGAGAAGACCATCTCCCCCGCAGGCGTTGTCGACTTCTTCGAGGGCGGCGCGGCTGCAGAGGCGGTCAAGGAGAATACGCAGTGGCTCGATGCCATCATCAATGACGGCGAGCCGCTCGTCAAGCCGGAGCAGGCATTTGTGGTCACACAGATTCTCGAAGCGATCTACAAGTCCGCTGAGACAGGCAAGGAAGTGTTCTTCTGATCTTTACTCAATCTGGACCATGCGCGGCAGTCGGAGGGATCTCCGGCTGCCCGTTTTTCTCATGGCTGACGGTTGAAAGTAAGGCCTTTATTAAGCAATTGCTTCCGGCAATTATCAGGGTGAATCAGTATAACGGAGTATCAGGTACAGAAGAATGAGCAGAACAACGTCAAACACGAGATCCTTTAAACCGGTTGACATGACGACGGGGGAGCCCTGGAAGAAAATTCTGGCTTTCACGCTTCCCATGCTTCTCGGCAATGTGGCGCAGCAGCTTTACAACACCGTCGACAGCATCGTTGTCGGCAAGTATGTGGGGGACAATGCGCTGGCAGCGGTGGGAAGCGCGGGGCCGATCCTGAACCTGATTCTCGTGCTGTTCATCGGGGTCAGCATGGGAGCCAGCATCATGGTGTCCCAGTTCTTCGGAGCGAAGGACAGGGAGGCCCTGTCCTGGACGGTGGGGAACTGCATCCTGCTCATCATTATCTCTTCCGTGATCGTGACGGGAGTCGGCCTGATCGCCACCCGCCCCTTGCTGGAGCTCTTAAATACTCCTGCTGAGATCATCGACTGGTGTACGTCCTATCTGTGGATCCTCTTTGCGGGAAGCACGGGCATGGCGTTCTTCAACATCGTAAGCGGCGTGCTCAGGGGACTCGGAGACGCGATCTCGGCTCTCATCCACCTTGTTGTCTCGACGGTTCTCAACATCATCCTCGACATTGTCTTTGTCGCGAACTTCGGCCTCGGAGTCAACGGCGTCGCTCTTGCGACAGTCATCGCCCAAAGCATCTCGGCGA
>CADCPJ010000012.1 GCA_902803245.1 uncultured Lachnospiraceae bacterium
AGAAGAAGAAAGGGGATTCCGAAAAATGTAAGAAAGCCATGCCGTTTCCGGTTTTTGAAGCGATATTTTTGATGACGGACGCAGTAGTTTTGTATTGTATTTTTGTCGGGATGTGATAATATATGTTAAGATTTTTCGTTCGTGATTTATAATTATAGTAACACTATAACATGCCGGGAGAAACAAAGATGCTATGCTGTGACGAGTTCTCTCGCTTTCTTAACATCCTTGAGAGCAGCGAGAACACCTATACTATAGCAGGAAAGGCAATCGAAGAGATTTCCGGGCTCCTTGGGATCGGCAGGGTTGTCACACATTATTTACTTTCCCCCACCCCCTTAAATCCGGAGGGCTGCGACAGCAAACAGGAGATCTTCTTAAGAGCCGGCGGGTTTTCATCCCTGCCCCCTTACGAAAGAACCTATCACACTGCGGAAGGCGGAACCGCCACATACAGCGTATGGCCTTCGGCGGCTTTTTTGCGCCCGTGGAATGAAGAAGACAAAAGAGACCTGAGTACGGTTCTCGATCTCATCTTCCTTCATGACGGCCGGTTCCGCCTGATCGGGAAAATGAAGCAGGCGACGCTTACCAATTATCTGACCGGCCTTCCAAACTCGGGCGGATTCATGATGCGCATCCGTCAGCTCTTCGCCGAGGGAAGGCTGAAGGAGTATCACGCATTTTCCTTCAATCTGAAAGGTTACAGCCTCATCAACCGGAAATTCGGGCACCGGGAGGGCGACGCCATCTTAAAGCGCTATGCCCGGCTGCTTGAGGAATTCCTTGCCCCGGAAGAAATCCTCGCCCACTTCGGAGGAGACAATTTCGCCGCGCTGATTCTTCGCGAAAACGTGCGCGAGTTCCTTAACATCCTGAACGGGACGATCGTATACGGAACCGTCGACGGCAAGCGGATCCCGGTGCGCATCCAGGCCGTCGCGGGCGCGCTGGACATCGACGAAATGATCACGGAACCCGGCCAGGTAGTCGACCACTGCCAGCTGGCCCTACAGGTTGCCAAGAACCGGATCAGCATGCCCTATTTCTATGTCACCGATGAGATCAAAGCCAGGATCTACCGTGAGAAGAGGATCAGCTCGCATTTCCACGACGCGCTGAAAAACGAGGAGTTCCGGGTCTATTATCAGCCCAAGGTCGACACAAAGACTTATACGATGACCGGCGCGGAGGCCCTGGTTCGGTGGTTCTGGAACGGAAAGATCGTCTCCCCGGCGGACTTCATCCCGCTCATCGAGCGCGAGGGAACCGTCATCGATCTCGATCTCTATATGCTGGAACACGTATGCATGGATATCCGGGAATGGATTCTAAAAGGCATAGAGCCCGTGACGGTATCCATCAATTTCTCGAGAAGGGACATCTCCGACCCGCTGCTCGCGCAGAGGATCCTTAGTATTGTCGACCGGAGCGGCATTGACAGGAAGTATATACAGGTCGAAGTCACCGAGACGACGAGTGAGGAGGAAACAGCGAAGCTGATCCAGTTCCTCTCCCTCATGCGCAAAATGAGAATTGACACCGCGATCGACGATTTCGGGAGCGGATATTCCTCGCTCAACACGCTCCGGAACTTCGACGTCAACGTCATCAAAATCGACAGATCCTTCATCGCCAACAACTCGATCACAAAGAAGGACGAGATCGTCCTCCACAACATCGTCGACATGGCGAGGGAGCTGAAGATCGGCGTCATCACCGAAGGCGTGGAGCACTGGGATCAGCTTGAGCTTCTCCACAAGGTCGGCTGTTACATGATCCAGGGCTTCCTCTTCGACCGCCCGATGCCAAAGTCCGAGTTCGAGAAGAGACTGACCAGGAAAGTCTACGAGCTGTCAGAACTGGTGGAAGCCTGATGAGGGTTCACGGCTATAACGGATAAGATAAAAGGGCGGCACCCATGCCCCGGGTGCCGCCCTTCCCTGTTCTCATTCTGTTCTGATCAGGATCCGGCTCAGCTCTGGTTCTGTTCCTCGACGATGCGCACCGCCTGGTAGCGCTCCCTGAGCTTCGGCTTGTCAATCTTTCCGGTCGCATTGCGGATGACATCGGCGAAGATGATCTTCCTCGGCCGCTTGTAGCGGGGAAGGTCCACCGAGAACTGGTTGACCTCCTCCTCGGTCATCGTCATGCCCTCTTTTACCTGGATGATCGCAGCGGCGATCTCGCCGAGGCGCTTGTCCGCAAGTCCGATAACCGCCACGTCGTGAATCTTCGGATGCGCGGCGAGAAAAGACTCGATCTGCACCGGGTAGAGATTTTCTCCTCCGGATATGATGACGTCCTTCTTTCTGTCCACGAGGAAGATGAAGCCGTCCTCGTCCTGCCTCGCCATGTCTCCCGTGTGGAGCCAGCCGTCCCGGATCGCCTCCGCGGTCGCCTCGGGGTCGTGATAGTATTCCACCATGACGCCCGGTCCCTTGACGCAGAGCTCGCCGACTTCTCCCTGCTTCACCGCCTGGTCGTTCTCATCGACGATCTTCGCCTTCCAGTGGTAGCCGGGGATGCCGATGGCGCCGACCTTGTGCACGGTGCCGAGACCGAGGTGCACGCAGCCGGTACCCGTGGACTCCGAAGGTCCGTAGTTCGTGTCGTAGTCATGGTGCGGGAAATGTTCCATCCAGTGCTTGATGAGCGAGGGCGGAACGGGCTGTGCCCCGATGTGCATGAGCCTCCACTGGCTGAGCTTGTAGTCCTCCTTGTTCACCTTTCCGCTGTCGAGAGCCGCGAGGATGTCCTGTGCCCACGGAACGAGAAGCCACACGATCGTGCACTGCTCCTCCGACACCGCCCGGAATATGCTCTCCGGCGAATGGCCCTTTAAGAGAACTCCGCGGCCGCCCATATACAGCGAGCCGAACCAGTGCATGGTCGCGCCCGTGTGATAGAGCGGCGGGATACACAGGAAGCAGTCCTCTTTGGTGATCCTGTGATGCTTTGCCTCCATCTCGGCCGCCTGGGAGAGCGCCGAATGCTTAAGGAGAATAGCCTTCGGGAAGCCCGTGGTGCCCGAGGAGTAATAGATCGCGCCAAGGTCGCTGTCCATAACCAGGATCTTCGGCTGCGTCGAGGAGCTGTTGGACGCGGCCCTGTAGTAGTCCTCCGCGTAGCTCGGGCAGGAATCGCCGACGAAGTAGAGAAGCTTGTCTTTTAAGTGACCGGCGATGTCCTCGATCCGGCCTATGAATTCCGGCCCGTAGAACACCACATCCACATCGGCGAGCTTCAGGCAGTAATCGATCTCATCCGCCGTAAAGCGGAAATTGAGCGGCACGACAATTGCGCCGGACTTGAGGATTCCGAAATAGATCGGAAGATACTCCAGGCAGTTCATGAGAAGGATCGCGCATTTTTGTCCCTTGGAGATCCCCTTCTCAAGGAGCAGATTGGCCACGCGGTTGGCCTTCTCGTCGAAGACGGACCAGGTGATCTGCCTCCGGAAAAATGCGGACTGGGTGGGCTGAATCAGCTCATATTCTTTCCAGGTGACCCTCTGCTCCTCCCGAATCTCGGGATTGATCTCAACAAGAGCAACTTCGTCGCCGTAGAGCTTACTGTTTCTCTCCAGCAGGTCGGTAATCGGCATGATAACAGATTTCCTTTCTCTATATTTACGTTCTCAAAGCAACGCGTCAAAGCGTCATAGTGGACATTATAGGAAAAATGTGAAGAAGTGTCAAGTTTTCCGTATTTACTTCATCGCATCAGCGTGTTAAAATAGGCATCGCGATTATAGTCGTAAACGAAGTTGTCTGCTTAAGCAGAACCTTTCGTTTTCCCTATATGCAGTTAAACCAGGCAATTGCCTTCGGCAATTCCTTAAGATTAACCAGTATACTATAACAAGAGCAAAGAGGATATCACGATGAAAGAACTAATGCTGGGCAATAAAGCTGCTGCCCGGGGACTCTACGAAGCCGGTGTCTGCTTCGCCTCCAGTTATCCCGGAACCCCGAGCACGGAGATCACCGAAGAGCTTGCAAAGTACGACGACGTGTACTCGGAATGGGCTCCGAACGAGAAGGTCGCCATGGAGGCCGCCTTCGGCGCAAGTCTTGCCGGCCGCCGCTCCTTCTGTGCGATGAAGCACGTGGGCCTTAATGTCGCTGCGGATCCCCTCTACACGATGTCTTACACCGGTGTGAACGCCGGTCTCGTGATCGCCGTCGCTGACGACCCCGGGATGCACTCCTCACAGAATGAGCAGGACTCCCGCCACCACGCGATCGCGTCCAAGGTACCGATGCTCGAGCCCTCCGACTCCGCCGAGGCGCTTGCATACGCAAAGCTTGCCTTCGAGATCTCCGAGGAATTCGACACGCCGGTGCTCCTCAAGATGTGCACCCGCGTCGCACACTCCCAGTCCGTAGTAGAGACCGGGGAGAGGACGGTTCCGGAGAAGACCTATAATAAGGATATCGCAAAATACGTCATGATGCCGGGCAACGCGAAGCGGCGCCACCCCTTCGTGGAGGAGCGCACAAAGAAGCTTACCGGTTACGCGGAAAGCTCCGGAATCAACCGCGTGGAGATGGGCGGACGGGATCTCGGCGTCATCACCTCCTCCACTTCCTATCAGTACGTGAAGGAAGTGTTCGGGGACTCCATTTCCATATTGAAGATCGGCATGGCCTATCCTCTCCCCGTGGAAATGATCCGGGACTTCGCTTCAAAAGTAAAGAAGCTCGCCGTCGTGGAGGAGCTTGACCCGATCATGGAAGAGCACGTCCGCGCGCTCGGAATTGAAGTGTCCGGCAAGGACATCCTTCCGATCTGCGGCGAATTCTCCCAGAACCTGGTCGCAAAGGCCCTCGGCGGGGAGGTCCACACAGGCAGAAGTCTCTCGGAGACGCTTCCGATGCGTCCGCCCGTCATGTGCCCGGGATGTCCGCACCGCGGCCTCTTCTACACGCTGAAAAAGCTGAACTGCACCGTGCTCGGCGACATCGGATGCTACACCTTAGGCGCCGTCCCGCCGCTCGGCGCGATTGAGACAACGCTCTGCATGGGCGCCTCCGTCTCCTCCATCCACGGCTTCAACAAGGTCCTTGGAGAGGAATCGGAAGGAAAGACCGTCGCGGTCATCGGCGACTCCACCTTCATGCACTCGGGCATGACGGGGCTCGCAAACATCGCCTATAACGGCAGCAACTCCACCGTCATCATACTGGACAACTCCATCACCGGCATGACGGGACACCAGCAGAATCCGACTACCGGCTACAACATAAAGGGAGACCCCGCCGGAAAGATCGACCTGGAAGCGCTCTGCCGCTCCATGGGATTTGACCGCGTCGCCGTCGTGGATCCCTATGATCTCGCAGCGTGCGAGAAGGTAATCCGCGAAGAGCTCGCTTCTCCCGCTCCGTCGGTCATCATTTCCAGGCGTCCCTGCGCTCTGCTTAAGTACGTGAAGAGAAAGCCGCCGCTTGGCGTAAATAAAGACAAATGCGTCGGCTGCAAGTCCTGCATGCGCATCGGCTGCCCGGCGATCTCCATCAAGGGCGGCAGGGCAGAGGTCGACGAGACGCTCTGCGTCGGCTGCGGCGTATGCACGCAGCTGTGCAGGTTCGATGCTCTGAAGAGCGCAGAAAAGGAGGCATGACATATGAGCACAAAGAATATCATGATCGTCGGCGTGGGCGGACAGGGCTCCCTCCTCGCGAGCAAGCTGCTTGGATATCTTCTCATGAGTGAAGGATACGACGTCAAGGTCTCCGAGGTTCACGGGATGTCCCAGCGAGGCGGCAGCGTCGTCACCTATGTGCGGTACGGCGAGCACGTCGCGTCCCCGGTCATCGACGAGGGCGAGGCGGACTCCATCGTCTCCTTTGAGCTCCTCGAGGCGGCGCGCACCCTGCCCTTCCTGAAAAAGGACGGCACCATCGTGACCAACATCCAGCAGATCGACCCGATGCCTGTCATCACCGGCGCGGCGGAATATCCGGAGAACCTCGTGGAAAAATTAAGGAGCACCGGGGCAAAGGTGGACGCGATGGACTGCGTTGCCCTGGCCCGCGAGGCGGGCTCCGTGAAGGCCGTCAATCTGGTCCTCCTCGGGAGGCTGTCCCACTATTTCGACTTCCCGGATGAGGCGTGGGACAGGGCGATTGAAGCCTGCGTGCCGGCCAGGTTCCTAGAGATCAATAAGAAAGCATTTGCGCTCGGAAGAGCGAACTGAAGGACATCAAAGTGCAATGACGTTTACGCGGCATAAGGCAGATATCAGAGTGCGATGCCGTTCACGCGGCTTCAAGCATAAACACCAAGGCGGCCGGCTGGAAATCTTCCCGGCCGCCGGCAGCAAAAGAAAGGATCATGCAACATGGAAAGGTACTATCAGGAGGAGATTGAGCGGGCTTCACGCGAGAGGATGCTGGAGCTGCAGAACGAGAAGTTCCTGAAGCAGGTTCGGCACGTCTGGAACGACGTTCCGTACTATCGGAAAAAGATGGAGGAAAAGGGAGTTGGCATCGACGACATCCGGTCCCTGGATGATCTGAAGAAGCTTCCGATGCTCTCCAAGGCCGATCTCAGGGAATCCTATCCTTACGGGCTTCTCGGCTGCGATCTGACGAAGTGCGTCCGCATCCAGTCCACTTCCGGCACCACGGGGAAGCGCGTCGTGGCGTTCTACACGCTTGAGGACATCGATCTGTGGGAGGAGTGCTGCGCGAGAGCGATCACGGCAGTCGGCGGGACAAATGAAGATGTCTGCCAGGTCTCCTACGGCTACGGCCTGTTCACCGGCGGCCCCGGATTAAACGGCGGCTCCCACAAGGTCGGCTGTCTCACGATCCCAACGTCCTCTGGAAATACGGACAGGCAGATCATGTTCATCCGGGATCTGGAGACCACAATCCTGTGCTGCACCCCGTCCTACGCGGCATATCTCGGTGAGCGCATGAAGGAAATGGGATTAGGCCCGAACGACATTCCTTTGAAAGCAGGCATCTTCGGCGCCGAGGCGTGGTCCGAGGAGATGCGCAGGGATATCGAGAACACGCTCGGCATCAAGGCCTACGATATCTACGGCCTCACCGAGCTCTCCGGCCCGGGCGTCGCCTTCGAGTGCTCCGAGCAGACCGGCATGCACATCAATGAGGACCATTTCTATCCCGAGATCATCGACCCGGATACGGAAGAAGTCCTCCCCGAGGGATCGGAGGGCGAGCTCGTCTTCACGTCTCTCGACAAGGAAGCCTTCCCTCTCATCCGCTACCGCACGAGGGACATCTGCTCTCTCTCCAGAGAAAAATGCTCCTGCGGAAGGACTCTCGTCAAGATGAAGAAACCGAAGGGCCGCTCCGACGACATGCTGATCATCCGGGGCGTCAACGTCTTCCCGTCACAGATCGAGACGGTGCTCATAAACCACGGCTACGCCGCCAACTACCAGATCATCGTCGACAGGGTCAACAGCACCGATACTCTGGACGTCCGCGTCGAGATGACTCCCGAGATGTTCACGGACAACCTGGGCGAGATCGAAAAGCGTCAGAAGGATCTGATGGACGGACTCAAGTCCATGCTGGGAATAAAGGCCAAGGTCTCGCTGGTCGCGCCCAAGTCCATCACGAGATCCGAGGGCAAGGCCGTCCGCGTCATAGACAACCGCAAGATCTGATGTCACACGCAGATGGCATCGGACGCGCACGGTTCCCTGTCACAGGCAGATGGCACCGGAAGCGCGCGGTTCCCTGTCATCACAGCTGGTTTATATGGAGGAAAACACTATGGCAATAAAGCAGATTTCAGTATTTCTTGAGAACAGG
>CADCPJ010000013.1 GCA_902803245.1 uncultured Lachnospiraceae bacterium
CAAGGATGTCTCCTTTAGGACCGCGGATGTGATCAGGCGCAGCATCATAAGCGACATCGCCGGATATTCCCTCTTAGTCAGGGAGAAGGACGGCACCGTGGAGGTCCTCACCTCTGAGGATGTGGGCCGGAGGTATGTGGACGACGGCCTCGTGGATGAATTTCTGGCCAGTCAGGATGCGGAGCACTGGTACAGGCATTTCAAGAAGGGGCGGAGCTTCGAGATCAAAGCCGAAACGACGTATGACAGGGAGAAGGCCGTCGCGGCCATACGGGATCTCAACTGTTTCAAAGAGGAGTACGTGACGAAACCGGTGGACGCATCTCTCGTCAAAAATGCCAACGGAGACTACGAGGTCACCTCGGAGATCGAGGGAAACCTTCTTGACGCCGATAAGGCGGAAGCGGCCATCCTCAGCGCTCTCGACAGGTCAGCAAGGAGCGTGAACCTTGCCGGGCCGGACTGCTATATCCACCCGTCCGTGTTCCGCGACAATGAGAATCTGTGCCGCCGGAGAGATGAGTGGAACACTCTTCTTGGGATTCACCTGACTTATGAATTCGGCGACAATTACGAGGATATCGACAGGGAGTTTCTTCTTCCCTATATCACCGACGACGGGGAGCATGTCACTGTGTCCACGGACTGGATTCCCGATCTCGTGGACAGCTGGGGAGCGAAGTATGACACATTCGGGGAATCCCGCTATTTCCGTACCTATGACGGCGACGACATCGTCGTGCCCGGAGGGGACTACGGCTGGTGCATCAATAAGGACGAAACAACCGCGGCTCTTCGCGCCCAGATCGAGGGGGCGGAGAGCGGAGTCAGGTCCCCGATCTGGCTGTACGAGGCCATGGGATGGGACAACGGCGATCTGACCGGTACATATGTGGAGGTCTCGCTGGTGCAGCAGAAGCTGTGGTGCTACAGGGATTACGAGCTGGTGGTGATGACGGATGTGGTGACGGGACAGCCGACCGGGGACCGGGAGACTGTCCGCGGCGTGTTCGCCGTCGACGCAAAGGAATCGCCGGCCGTTTTGGGATCGCTGGATGTGCAGGGCTATGCCTCCCCGGTGAACTGGTGGTGCCCCTTCAACGGCGGCCAGGGCCTGCACGATGCGCCCTGGAGAGGCGCTTTTGGCGGGAACATCTATCTGACAAACGGCTCCCACGGCTGTGTCAACATCCCCGTGGACAAGATGCAGGAGATCTATGACACCGTATCGATCGGAACCGCAGTGGTAGTGTATTGAACGGGAATACATAAAGAGGTGGGAGATGTCCAGACAGGACTTGGAAATGAATCAAAAGAAAGGAATGGGGCCGGTCCGCTGGATCGTCCTCATTGCCGCTGTTGCAGTTTTCTGCGTCTCGGGATACCGGCTCTATACGATCTTGAGCGGCTATAAGGCTGCAAGTGATGAGTACAGCTCTCTGGCCGATTCATTTACTTCTGAGGCCGAAGAAGAGAACCGCGAAGGGGATCACCGTGATGCGGACACGGCAAGCGCACTTGCAGTGAATGCCCCGGAATTCCAGGAGGCTTCTGCGGGTGAAACGGCCGTCTCCTCCGGAAATCTGTCCGCAGCTGACGCCTCTCCTTTGGCGGAGAGCGGGTCCCTTGCGGAGAGCGGAACCCTTGCAGAGAGCGGAACCCTCGCGGAGGTCGGAGCCCTCACTGGGAACGGAACCCCCGCGGGGAGCGGCGGGGAACGAAACCCGTCCGGGACGAAGGCGGAGGACGAAAAGAGGAAGGAGGATGTGAAGCCGAAGGAAGAGGTGAAGCATGTCACCTACAAGAATCCGGAGACCAGGGAGGAAGAGGTATACCTTGTCGAGGACGCGGCCCCTCCGCTGAAAGTGAACTGGAAGAAGCTGAAGGACATCAATCCGGACATCGTGGGATGGGTAACAGTGGACGGACTTGACAATATCAGCTACCCGGTTCTTAGGGGGAAGGACAACGACACCTATCTCCACCAGACCTTCCGGAAGCAGTACCTCTACGCGGGTTCCATCTTCGAGGACGCAAACAATGCTGCGGATTTCGCGGATCCCAATACCATCGTCTACGGACACAATATGAAGGACGGCAGCATGTTCGGAAAGCTGAAGGAGCTCAGTGATCAGACGAAGTACGACGAGAACCCTTATTTCTGGATCCTCACCCCGGAGGGAAACTACCGCTATCACATCTTCTCGATTTTCACCGCTTCGGTGGACTCGGACACATATGTGCTCTTTTCGCAGAACGGACCGGAGTTTCTTGAGTGGGAGGAAGAGATGCAGAAGCTCTCCGACGTCAAAAACGATGTGGAACTCATGAAGAGCGACAAGGCGGTGGTCCTGTCCACCTGCACTTCGGACAGCTCCAGGCGCTGCGTCGTCATAGGGAAATGCGTCTCCTCCGACCGCCCTGTCAGAAAACACGCCACAGAACTGACCGTAGTCGGAAAATGATGCCCGGCTGCACAGAGCGGATCATACTTTACAGACACAAAAGCCGATAATACTTTACAAATAAGAAAGAACTATCCTCTCAAAATTGTAACATAGATGTGCTATCATCCACTATATTGTTAAGGATTCAAGATATTGTTAAGGATTCATGATATTGTTAAGGCTCCACGGTGCTGTTAAGGGTTCAGGATATTGTTATGGATCTGCTGCATCGTTAAGGCTTCACGAGAACGGAAAGGAGGTCCGGGATGAAAAGTGTATCCCAGCGGATGCTGAACATTGCACTCGCGTTCTTCGTCCTGCCGGCCGCCCTCACTGCGACTGCCGAGGCCGCGCCAAAAGTCAGCTACAAGCTCTACGCCGACTTCCTTAAGCAGGACAAATTCACCTACAAGCTGCAGAAACCGCTCGACACCGGCGACATGACCTACGCGCTTACTTTCTATGACACCTACGGATCGAAGCGCTATGAGAGAAAATCGATCTCTTTCTGCCTCATCGATCTGAACGGCGACGGAGTAAAGGAGCTGGTGGTCGCCCGCATGAAACCGAACTGGACGCCCAAGGCGATGCAGCTCAATATATTCACGATCCGGAAGGGAAAAGTGAAGCTCGTCCGGTATATGGATACGGAAGACTACTCGATCCCGACGAAGGGACAAAAGCTCCTCTATTCGAGGAAGCACAAGGCTCTCTACTGCCCCGCGTTCATCCAGAACAGCGACGCGTATTATGACGACGAGACGGAGACTTATGCGCTCTATGGAATGAAAGGCCTTAAGATGCTGCGCATTCACTACGCGGACAGCCGGATCCGGCACGCCCTGGACGGCTCTGAGCTGACACTAAGGACATACCGCTACCAGGACGGGAGCACTTCCTCCCTTTGTACTAAGGACAATGAGCCCGGGCCGGATTATACCGAATATCTCGATTCTCATTTTAAGGAACTGGACCTTAAGTCATTCCGGATGTACCGGAACACCGCCGCAAACCGAAAGAAGCTGCTCGGAAAAGCGTGATCTTTATACGGGGGAAATGAATATGAGTGATTTGCAAATAGCGATCGGCAAGCTGCAGGAGATCATCGACAGCCACAAAAAGATTGTCTTCTTCGGCGGGGCGGGCGTCTCCACGGAGAGCGGCATCCCGGATTTCCGCTCACAGGACGGGCTCTACAATATGCAGTACAAGTATCCCCCGGAGACGATCATTTCCCACACGTTCTTCGTGCGGAATACGGAGGAGTTCTACCGCTTCTATAAGGACAAGATGCTGATCCTTGATGTGGAACCGAATGCCGCGCACAGAAAGCTCGCAGAGCTGGAAGAGGCCGGAAAGCTCACTGCGGTGATCACCCAGAATATCGACGGTCTTCATCAGAAGGCGGGGAGCAGGCAGGTCTATGAGCTGCACGGCTCCATTCACAGGAACTACTGCACTTCCTGCCGCGAATTCTATGATGCCTCCTACATCAAGGCGTCAGACGGGGTGCCGAGATGCGCGAAGTGCGGAGGCCTGATCAAGCCGGACGTGGTTCTCTATGAGGAGGGGCTCGACCAGAATGTCATAAACGGAGCTGTCTCGGCAATCCAGCAGGCAGACTGCCTGATTATCGGCGGGACATCCCTCGTTGTCTATCCGGCAGCGGGACTCATCGACTATTTCTCGGGAGACAAGCTGGTCCTCATCAACAAGTCGCCGACGTCCAGGGACCGGATGGCGGACCTCGTGATCAGCGGACCGATCGGCGAGGTGTTCTCCGGAATCCGCGTATCGTGAGAAAATGAAATAACAGGAAGGGGCAGGAGGCAGGGGCCTCCTGCTTTTTGTAACACTTCAGAACCCCTGAAATCAGAGCGAAAACGAGGCCCTGCT
Organism: uncultured Lachnospiraceae bacterium; assembly: GCA_902803245.1. Lineage (GTDB taxonomy): Bacteria > Bacillota > Clostridia > Lachnospirales > Lachnospiraceae > Chordicoccus. The sequence goes on from CADCPJ010000013.1 coordinate 4,344, forward strand.
CTTTTTCAAAGAATCCCTTGCCTAAGATCCCCATATGTGATAAAGTAGATACCCGTGAGAATTTCAGATTGTTCCTTGTCTTCCGGATGAACCGGAAGGCCAAAGACCAGAAGGAGGTAAACAAACGGTTATGAACAAGTATGAACTGGCTCTCATCATCAGCGCCAAGCTTGATGACGAAACACGCACAGCAGTCCTTGACAGATCCAGGGACTACATCTCCCGCCACGGCGGCACAGTCGGCGAGACGCAGGAGTGGGGAAAGCGCAAGCTCGCTTATGAGATCGAGAAGCAGACAGAAGCTTACTACTACTTCATTCAGTTCGAGACAGACAATTCCGATACACCCAATGAGCTCGAGCAGCGCATGCGCATCATGGACAACGTCCTCCGCTACCTGATCGTCCGCAAGGATGAGAACGACACGTTCTCCGTCTCTCCCGAGAAGGCAGAGGAAGCTCCGGCGGAAGAAGCTGCTGAAGAAGCTGCTCAGGAAGAGAGCGCTCCGGCTGCGGAAGAAGCTCCGGCGGAAGAGGCTGCGGGTGAAGCTGCGGAAGAAGCTCCGGCTGAGGAAGCCTAAAATAAGGGCCGGTTCTTGTGTGGAGTCCATCCCATTAACCGCAGCGGCATAAATGCTCCGGTTTCTTACGTCAAAAGAAGAGCGGGGCGATTGCTGTTAAAATGCGGGGCATCCGATAACAATGCTTGAACTTTATAAGCGCTTTTGAGGAGGTAATGCATGAATACTGTGATATTAATGGGACGCTTGACAAGAGACCCCGAGATTCGCTATTCCGCAGGGGAAAGCGGAACGGCGGTTGCACGCTATCGTCTGGCTGTTGACCGCAGATTCAAGCGGGAAGGCGAACCGGATGCAGATTTCTTTAACTGCGTTTCGTTCGGACGTCAGGCGGAATTTGCAGAGAAGTATTTCCATCAGGGAACAAAGATTGTCATTCAGGGAAGACTCCAGAACGACAATTATACAGACCGGGACGGTAAGATGGTATACGGCAATCGGATTGTCGTGGAGAACCAGGAGTTTGCCGAGAGCAAAGCAGCCAGCGAGCGCTCCGCTTCTTCTTACCGCGCTCCGTCAGATCCGCAGGGATCGGGCTCCAATTACGCCCGGCCCGCGTCAAAGCCTCAGGTGGACACATCCGCGGACGGCTTTATGAACATCCCGGACGGGATCGACGAAGAGCTCCCATTTAACTAAAAGTTGAAAACATTCGTTTTTTAAGGAGATAGAGATCATGGCATTTCAGAGAGCAAACAGTGAAGGCGGATTCAGAAGAAAAGGCGGATTCCACAGAAGGAAGAAAGTCTGCGTTTTCTGCGGCAAGGACAATGAGATCAATTACAAGGACGTGAACAAGCTTAAGAGATATATCTCCGAGCGCGGCAAGATCCTTCCCAGAAGAATCACCGGCAACTGCTCCAAGCATCAGAGAGAGCTGACTACGGCAATCAAGCGCGCCCGCCATCTCGCAATCCTTCCGTACGTCCAGGATTGATGGTTTTTGTATGCGCGTTGCGCTTATGCACTCATCTATGATATACTCTTACCGTCATTGTCGGCTTTTTAAGGCCGCCGGTGGCGGTATTTATTTGCGGATATGGACAAGGCGGAGGCGCCGGTGAGTTTTAGAGGCGGCACGCACAACAATGAAGCGCCCTCCGGCGGGAGTGCGCAACCACAATGAAGAATTTCAAAGTAACCGGCAAACTGAAGACCTATCTGGAATGGCCGCTCGCACTGACGATCCTGTGGGCGGCTATGGTTATCATTCTCTTTGTCAGGGAAGGGATGACTGCGGGCATCATCGGGCTTGTATTTACGGGCATCTATTTCTTCGTCGTCCTTGCCCAGTACCTGAGGAGCTCCGGAAAGCTCTTAAATGAGATGATTGCCTTTGCGACCCAGTACGGCCAGGTTCAGAAGAAGCTCATTAAGGAGCTGAATCTCCCCTATGCGCTCCTCGACGAGAGCGGGAATTTCCTCTGGATGAACGACAAGTTCGTCGAGCTGTCCGGCAAGGACCGCTTCTATCACCGGAGCATCACCTCCCTCTTTGAGGAGGTGACGGATGAGCACCTTCCGACGGAGACAGAGGCCCGGAGTCTCTCGATTGAGAGGGACGGCAGGCTGTACCGCACGGAGATGACCAGGGTCTATGTCGATGAGCTTCTCGACGACGAGAGCTTTCTGAAGGCGGAAGCGAAGGATTACCTGATCTCCGTGGCCCTCTTCGACGAGACGGAGCTTAGGCATCTCACAAAGGAGAAGGACGACAACCAGGTGGTGTGCGGCATTCTCAGCATCGACAATTACGACGAGGCGTTAGAGGGCGTCGAGGACGTCCGCAGATCCCTCCTTCTCGCGCTCGTCGAGAGAAAGATCAACAAGTATTTCAGCGAGGTCGACTGCATCATCCGCAAGCAGTCCCACGACAAGTTCTTCCTCCTCATGCGGAAGAAGTCCCTCATGGACTGCGAGGAGCACCGCTTCCCGATTCTCGACGAAGTGAAGACCGTCAACATCGGCAACGAGATGTCCCTCACGCTCTCCATGGGTATCGGCTATGGCGCGGATACCTATCTGGCAAATGCGGAGTCGGCGAGAGCCGCGATGGAGCTCGCGCTCGGAAGAGGCGGCGACCAGGTCGTGGTCCGGGACGGGTTCCGGACGCGCTTCTTCGGAGGCAACACGGAGTCTGCCGAAAAAATGACGCGGGTGAAGGCCCGCGTCAAGGCCCACGCTCTTCAGGAAATCATCGACGGCAAGTCCCGCGTGGTCGTCATGGGGCACAAGATCGCGGATATCGATGCGGTGGGCGCCGCGATCGGCATCTATATCGCTGCCAGGGCGGCGGGGAAGCCCGCGTACATCCTTGCCGAGGACGTCAACGACTCCGTGCGCCCGGTGATACAGGGGTTCCGGGATGACCCGGAATACCAGCACGATATGTTCATCGATGAGAAGAGAGCGAAGGAGATCACGGGTCCGGACACGGTGCTTGTGGTCGTGGACACCAACAAGACCGGCTACGTCGCCTGCCCGGAGCTTCTCCAGCTGACGAACAGCATCGTCGTGTTCGACCATCACAGGCAGGGAGACGACCGCATCCCGAATCCGTCCCTGTCCTATCTCGAGCCAAACGCCTCGAGCGCCTGTGAAATGGTGGCTGAGGTCCTGCAGTACTTCAGCGAGGACCTGAAGCTGAAATCCCAGGAAGCGGATGCGATGTATGCGGGAATCGTACTCGATACGAACAACTTTATCACCCGGACGGGGGTGAGGACCTTCGAGGCGGCGGCCTACTTAAGGCGGATGGGCGCGGATATCACGAGAGTCCGCAAGATGTTCCGCGACGATCTGGCCGACTGCAAGGCAAAGGCCCAGGCCGTGGCCTCCGCAGAGATCTTCGAGGAGATCTATGCGATCTCCGTGTGCCCGAGCGCCGGGCTCCACTCGCCGACGGTCGTCTCGGCGCAGGCGGCCAATGAGCTCTTAAGCGTCATCGGCATCAAGGCGACATTTGTCATGACGGATTACAACGATCAGATCTACATCAGCGCGAGGGCGATCGATGAGGTCAACGTGCAGCTCATCATGGAGCGGCTCGGCGGCGGCGGCCACCTGAACATCGCCGGGGCACAGCTTGGCGACTGCACAATCGATGAGGCGAAGCAGGTCCTTAAGGACACAATTATACAGATGAAACAGGAAGGAGATATCGCATGAAGGTAATACTGCTGGAAGACGTGAAGTCACTGGGAAAGAAGGGGGACGTCGTGAATGCCTCCGACGGCTATGCCCGCAATATGCTCCTCCCGAGAAAGCTCGCCATTCCCGCCACGGAAGGCAACATGAAGGACCTGGAGGCAAAGCGGCGCGGCGAGGCGAAGCACGCGGCCGAGGTGCTGGAAGAAGCAAGAAAGCTGAAGGAGGAGATTGAGAAGCATTCCGTCGATGTCACGATCAAGGTCGGATCGAACGGGCGAACCTTCGGCTCCGTCTCCGCCAAGGAGATCGCGGATGCGGCGAAGAAACAGATCGGCATCGATATCGACAAGAAGAAGCTGCTCCTTGCCTCTCCGCTGAAGGAACTTGGGACAGCGGAAGTGGAATTGAAGCTCCATCCCCAGGTGACGGCTTCCCTTAAGGTCAATGTGAAGGAAGGCTGATGGAAGAAGCACTGATCAAGCGGATTCCGCCGCACAGCCAGGAGGCAGAGCGGTCTGTGATCGGCTCCATGCTCATGAGTGAGGACGCCGCCATAGCGGCCCTGGAGACCCTGACGAAGGAGGACTTCTACGACCGGCAGAACGGGATCCTCTTTGATGCCATGAGAACCTTAAATGAGTCGGGCCGGCCGATCGACCTTGTGACTCTGTCTGATGAGCTTAAGAAGCAGGACCTCCCCGAGGAATTCGGCACGATGGCATTTGTGCGGGAGCTTCTCACTTCTGTGCCGACATCCGCCAATGTGAGAGAATATGCGAGGATCGTGCGGGAGAAGGCGACGCTTCGGCGCCTCATTCACACGGCTTCCGAGATTGAAAATGACTGCTACCTCTCCCGGAAAGAGACAGGGGAGATCCTGGACAGCGCCGAGAAGGAGATGTTCAAGGTTCTGCAGCAGCGCTCCGCGGAGGACTTTGTGCCGATCCGCACGGTGGTCTACCACACGCTGGAGGCGATCTCTGCCGCGTCGAGGGCAAACGGCAGGGTGACCGGGCTTGAGACCGGGTTCCACGACCTGGACTACAAGACCTCCGGCTTTCAGAATTCGGATTTTATCCTGATTGCGGCGAGACCGTCCATGGGGAAGACTGCATTTGCCCTCAACATCTGCGAGCACATGGCTCTCTATAAGGGGCTCCCGTGCGCGCTCTTTTCTCTCGAGATGTCAAGCGAGCAGCTCATGAACCGCCTGATCGCTCTCGAATCGCATGTGGATTCGCAGAAGATCCGGACCGGAAAGCTCTCGGACGACGACTGGTCCAAGGTCGTGGAGGCCTCCGGGGTTATTGCCAACTCCCGCCTCATCATCGACGACACGCCGGGCATCGGCATCTCCGAGTTCCGCTCCAAGGCCAGGAAATACAAGCTCGACGCGGACATTCAGATTATTTTTATCGACTACCTCCAGCTCATGGCCGGCAACGGGAGATCGGGGGAGAACCGCCAGCAGGAGATCTCGGACATTTCCCGGGCGCTGAAGTCCCTCGCGAGGGAGCTGAACATCCCCATCGTCGCGCTGTCCCAGCTGAACCGCTCGGTGGAGACGAGAGAGGACCACAGGCCCATGCTCTCCGACCTCCGGGAATCGGGAGCGATCGAGCAGGACGCCGACGTCGTGATGTTTATCTACCGCGACGACTACTACCACAAGGACACGGAGGACAAGGGAATCGCGGAGATCATTATTGCCAAACAGAGAAACGGACCGATCGGCACCACGAAGCTGGTCTGGCTTCCGGAGCTCACAAAGTTTGCAAATATGAACAAAGGGAATTGAAGGCATATTGAAGATCTTCCTGTATGGATAGATGGGATCGGAATCGGCTGATATGCTTTTCAAATAAGAAAGGAGCAAAGAACGCTTATGTACACACTGGAAGATATCGCGAAGGTGGATCCTGAGGTCGCAAAGCTGATAGAGGCGGAGTTCGACAGACAGAATTCGCATCTCGAGCTCATCGCCTCCGAGAACTGGGCCAGCAAGGCGGTCATGTCCGCCCTGGGTTCCGTGCTGACGAACAAATACGCGGAAGGATATCCCGGGCACCGCTATTACGGCGGGTGCGAGTGCGTCGACGGAATCGAAGAGCTCGCTATTGAAAGGGCAAAGAAGCTGTTCGGCTGCACCTACGCGAATGTCCAGCCCCACTCCGGAGCCCAGGCCAATATGGCTGTGTTCTATGCACTCCTTCAGCCGGGTGACACCTTCATGGGCATGAGCCTCGACGAAGGCGGCCACCTCTCGCACGGATCGCCTGCGAATATCTCAGGAAACTATTTCAGGCAGGTCCCCTACGGCGTGGACGAGAACGGCTTTATCGACTACGACGCATGCGAGCGGATCGCGATGGAGTGCCGCCCGAAGCTGATCATCGGCGGAGCGAGCGCTTACTGCAGGATCATCGACTTCAAGCGTCTCCGTGAGATCGCGGACAAGGTCGGCGCTTATTTCATGGTCGATATGGCCCACATCGCCGGCCTCGTCGCAACCGGATATCATCCGAGCCCGATTCCGTATGCCCACGTCACGACGACCACGACGCACAAGACCTTAAGGGGCCCGAGAGGCGGCATGATCTTAAGCGACGCGGACTTTGCCAAGGCTCACGGACTCAATAAAGCGATCTTCCCGGGAACGCAGGGCGGCCCGCAGATGCACTCCATTGCCGCGAAAGCGGTGGGACTTCTTGAGAATCTGCAGCCCTCTTACGTTTCCTACGCCGGCCGGATCGTGGAGAACGCCAAAGCTCTCTCGCAGGACCTCATCGATCTGGGAATGAACATCGTGACCGGAGGCACCGACAACCACCTGATGCTCCTTGACCTGCGCGGCACGGGCCTCACCGGCAA
>CADCPJ010000014.1 GCA_902803245.1 uncultured Lachnospiraceae bacterium
TATCCGGAGAAGAGGGTAAACTATATGCTCTCGGATTCCGGGGTAAAGCTGCTGCTTACGGAGAATCTGGTTGCGGACATACTCTCCGGAGAACCGGACAAGACGGCTGCGTCTGCAGGGAATGGACAGGAACCTGCGTACAGGGCGAATATAAGCCCGGATCACCTGGCCTATATGCTCTATACCTCCGGATCCACCGGGAAACCCAAGGGTGTCATGATACAGCATAAGGCACTCCTTAATTTCGTGCAGTTTATCAGGACCCGCTGGGGGCTCAATGAAAACAGCCGTATCGCCCTTCACTCGAATTTTGCGTTTGATGCCGCGGTGGAGGATCTGTTCCCGCCGCTGACCGTGGGGGGAACAGTATGCATCGTGCCTGAGAGCGCAAGGCGGGATCCGGAAAGAATGAGGGAATTCCTGAAGCAAAATGCGATCAATGGCGGGTCCTATTCCACCCAGTTCGGACAGCTGCTCTCAGCGGACGAGCCTCTCGATGTGGACTATCTGTGCGTCGGCGGAGAGGCTATGACCATTGTGCCAAAGGCGAGAGGACCGGTCTACAACGCTTATGGCCCCACGGAATTTACGGTGGATGCCGCCTACTATGAGCTGGATAAGACAAGGAAATACAAGACCATACCAATAGGCCGGCCGGTTCATAACTGCTCTGCATATATCATGAATCCATACGGAGGGCTTCTTCCGAGGGGCTTTGCGGGGGAACTGTGCCTTGCCGGTCCCCAGATGGCTCTTGGGTACTGGAATCAGCCGGAGCTCACCCGGGAGAAGTTTACTCTGGAGGAGCTCGGTGAAGAAAAGGTCAGGGTCTATCATACGGGCGACCTGGCCAGGTACAACGAAGAAGGCAATCTGGAATACCTGGGACGCATGGATACCCAGGTGAAGCTCAGGGGCTTCCGGATTGAGCTGGGAGAGATCGAGCGCACGGCGGCCGGATATGACGGCATACGGCTTGCGGCGGCGGATGTGAAAAAGGATCAGCTCATACTGTACTATTCCTGTAAGGAGGATGCCGCCGGCCAGGCCGTGGATGAAACTGTTCTGAGGGACTTCCTTGCGAACAGCCTCGCGGATTATATGCTGCCCTCCATCTTTATGCGGCTTGATGAAATGCCGCTGACACCAAACGGGAAGATAGACAGGAAAGCCCTCCCTGAACCTGCGGTCCGCCCTCTGGGAGAGTATGTGGCGCCCGAAGGGGAAGCGGAATGCGCAGTCGCTGAGGCCATGAAGCAGGTGCTCATGATGGACAGCGCTCCGGGCGCGTCAGACAGCTTCTTTGGACTTGGCGGAGATTCCATCCGTGCCATACGCCTGGTAAGCCTGCTTCGGGAAATGGGGCTTGCGGTATCTGTGGCGGACATCATGAAGCAGAAAACGGTCCGGGGGATCGCCTCCTGCGCTAATATCACCGGTACTGACGCAATCAGCCAGGAACCTTATGAAGGTGCGGTTCCGGACAGTGCCATCGTGGCGTTTTTCAAGGATATGAAGCTGCCCTGTCCCGGCCATTACAACCAGACAAGGCTTCTTGAGCTCCGGGAACGCGCCCGAAGAGACAGCCTCCAGAAGGCATGGGACGCGCTGGTTTTCCAGCACGATATGCTTAGGGCGGTGTTTAAGGATGAGGCGCTCTTCGTCCAGAGCCCGGATACGAGAATCGAGGTAGAGGAATATACGGTTCCGGCAGAAATAAGCGATGAAAGCTTAAAGGAGAACCGTGAGGCAGCAAACGGCACTCCGAACTCCGCAGAAAATACAAAGGCTGTTACGGCGATCTGCGAAAGGATACAGACGGATATCCGTATGGAGGAGAGGCTTGTAAGGACAGCGCTCATTCACGGAATTTCCCATGACTATCTGTACATAGCGATCCATCACCTCGTGATCGACGGCGTGTCCTCAAGAATCATTATTTCAGATCTTGAGACTGCCTTCGGGCAGGTACTTAAGGGGGAGGAGATACGCCTGCCTTTAAAGACCAATACCTACAGGGATTACGCCAAGGCACTTCGGCGATACCGCGGCAGCTATCTGCTGAGCCTGGAGATGCCCTACTGGAAAGCTGTACAGCAGAAACTGAGTGACCTGAAAACTGCTGACGGAAAGGATTATAATCGGAGCTTTGAGCGGCTTTCCGTGACTTTAAGCCCGGAAGAGACGTACAGCTTCCTTCACGCGGACTTTGGCAAACTGAATACGGATATTAACGATGCCCTGCTTGCATCTGTCGGCAGGAGCTTTTGCGATGCAACGGGAAATGCTGACATTTCCGTGCAGCTTGAAGGCCACGGCAGGGAAGAGACCGGTGAAAAGCTGTCTGTGGACAGAACGGTTGGATGGTTCACCTCGGAATATCCGGTGATAGTGGAAGGACTAAATGGTGACCTTCGTCACGACTATTTAACCGCTAAAGAGGCCCTTCACAGAGTCCCCAATAAGGGCATGGGCTATAATGTCCTTCGCTTCTTGGACGGCGGGAAGCCTTCCGGGCTTGACCCGGCGCTTACAGCCCAGGTCGGCTTTAATTATCTGGGAGATATGGGAGTGGAAGAAACGGATGGTGTCCGTCTCTTTGCGGATACGGATATTCCGGTGGGAGATGATATCAGCCCCAGGAACGCATATGGTCCCGATATTGCCATCAACTGCTTTGTTAAAAGCGGCAGCTTCCGGCTCATTATGGATTTTAACAAAGCTGTGTATGACGAAGATAAGGCGCGCCTCATTGCGGATGGAATACTGTCACAGATCCGGGAAATTACGAAATACCTGTCCCTTAAAATCGCTGTGCCGGTGACGGCGACAGATCTCGGGGAGACGGCATGGAGCAATGAGGAATTTGAGGCCGTAAAGTCAGACTTTGCCTTAAGGGGAGAAACACTGAAGCGAATTTACCCGCTGCTTCCCATGCAGGAAGGAATGCTGCTAAAAGCGGTGTCCGAACCGGAATCCTGTGCGTACCGCCTGGTGGATATTTTTGAAGTGAGCTGGAACCCCACTTATGAGATGCTTCAAAGGGTGCTTGACAGGCTCGGCCGGGAGCATGAAGTTCTTCGGACAGCCATCATCCACGATGGGGTCAGTGTGCCCAGGCAGGCCATCGTCGACAGAAAACTCGGGCTTCATATGGTCAGCCTGCCCAAAGGCGATGATGTTGAAGACGCCCTCATGAGGATCAGGAAAGAGATCCTGAGAGATGGCTTTGACCTGCAAAGAAAGCCGCTGTTTGGCATCACCTGCGTGAAAACGGATGATGGCCATGCCTATCTGCTTATAGCGGTTCATCACATCATCGTTGACGGATGGTGTACCGGCCTCTATATGGACAGCCTTATCCGGTATCTGGGGGAAGAACGGAGAGGAAGCAGAATGACAGGGTATACGGGAGAGGCCGCCCCGGATACCGGAAGCTGTGGCGCAGGGAAATCCGAGGCCGGAAAAACTGATGCCGGAAGATATGAGGCCGCGGTACGTGAGATTCTGAAAAAGGATATGTATGCCGGGCTGGATTACTGGAAAGAGCTGCTGGAAGGCTATGAAATAAGGGCTGCCGTCCCCTCCTTCGGCAAAGTGCCGGAAGCGCTCCGGAGCAAAGAAGATGAGGCTTCTATTGCCATCAGCCCTGAAGTGACGTCGGGATTTATGCAGGTCTGCCGGGAGGCAGGAGCCACCATCAGCAACGGCGTGGAGCTGGCCTGGGGCATGGTGCTTGGCGCCTGCAGCCGGCAGGA
>CADCPJ010000015.1 GCA_902803245.1 uncultured Lachnospiraceae bacterium
GACTGAAAAACTTACATGAAAAAGCGAAATTATCAAAGAGAAATGGATGAGATCATCCATGAGGCTGTTAAGGAGGGGCGGACTGCGCGCCTCCTGCTTCATTCCTGCTGCGCACCGTGCAGCTCATACGTTTTGGAATACCTGTCGCAATACTTTTTGATCACGGCTTTTTATTACAATCCGAATATCACGGACAAGTACGAATATGAAAAGCGAGCGGAAGAGCTGAAGAGACTGATACGGGAACAGCCGCACCTGCATGAGGTGGCTTTCCTCCGGGGAGAGTATGAGCCCGGTAAGTTCTTCGAAGCCGCAAAGGGCTTTGAGGGATGCCGTGAAGGGGGAGAGCGCTGCCGGCTGTGCTTCAGCCTTCGATTGAGGGAGACTGCGAGGATCGCTGCGGAAGGCTGTTTCGATGAAAAGGAAGGCCTGCGGATCCCTGCGGGCTCATTTGACTTCATCGCAACGACGCTCACGATCTCCCCGCTCAAAGATGCCGATGTGCTCACTGAAATCGGAGAGGCGGCGGCGCGGGAGTTCGGCGTGAAATATCTGCCGTCTGACTTCAAGAAGAGGGGCGGATATCAGCGCTCCATCGCCCTGTCAGGAGAATACGGCCTTTACAGGCAGGACTACTGCGGGTGCGTCTACTCCATGCGTCATGATCTGGATCTTAAGGGCAGGAATCAGGCGGGCGTGACGCATCCTCACGGGACAAAAGAGCTCCCGGATCAGGACCCTTACAGCTAAATTTCCGGGATTGCGCTATGCGGCACTTTGCACTATAATGAAACGAAAATTTTTTCTAAGGAGCGGGTGATTATTATGGCACAGCTTTGGGGAGGAAGATTCACAAAGGAGACCGATGCGCTTGTCTATCAGTTCAATCAGTCCCTCTTATTTGACAGGAGGCTCTTTGAACAGGATGTGAGGGGCTCGAAAGCCCACGTCCGCATGCTGGCAAAGCAGGGGATTCTGACGGCCGCTGAGCGGGACAGGATTCTTATGGGGCTTGCCTCCATCGAGAGGGATGTGGAGAGCGGCGCTTTGAAGGCAGAGGGCGAATATGAGGACATCCACAGCTTCGTGGAGGCGAACCTGATTGAGAGAATCGGGGATGCGGGCAAGAAGCTGCACACGGGCCGGTCCAGAAACGATCAGGTGGCGCTGGACATGAGGCTCTACATCCGCGACGAGGCCGACGCGGTGAAAGACCTCTTAAAGGAGCTCCTCGAGGCGATCCTTTCCATCATGTCCGGCAACACGGAGACTTACATGCCCGGCTTCACACATCTCCAGAAGGCGCAGCCCGTGACGCTTGCCCATCACTTCGGGGCGTATTTTGAGATGTTTAAGAGGGATCTCGAACGCGTTCTCTCCATCAGGGAGCGCATGAATATCTGCCCGCTCGGGAGCGGCGCGCTCGCCGGGACGACCTATCCTTTAGACCGGGAGTACACGGCGGAACTGCTTTTGTTTGACCGCGCCTGCGAAAATTCCATGGACGGCGTCTCGGACCGGGACTACCTGATCGAGTTCCTTGGCGCACTCTCCATCATCATGATGCACCTGTCGAGGCTGTCCGAGGAGATTATCATCTGGAACTCCAACGAGTACCGGTTCGTGGAGCTGGACGACACTTACGCCACAGGAAGCAGCATCATGCCGCAGAAGAAGAATCCGGACATCGCGGAGCTCATCCGCGGCAAGACGGGAAGGGTTTACGGGGCGTCAGCCTGCCTTCTCGTCACAATGAAGGGCCTTCCTCTCGCTTACGACAAGGACATGCAGGAGGACAAGGAACTGACATTTGACGCCATAGATACTACGAAGGGCTGCATACACCTCATGGGGGGAATGCTAAAGAGCGCCGTCTTCAATCGGGAGAGAATGGCGGAATCCGCCGGAAAAGGCTTTGCAAATGCCACGGACGCCGCCGACTACCTGGTGAGAAAAGGCGTCCCGTTCCGTGATGCCCATGGCATCATCGGAAGGCTTGTCCTCCTTTGTATCGAAAGAAACTGCTCCCTGGACGAACTGCCGCTTGCGGACTACCGCAGGGAGTGCCAGGCATTTGAAGAGGATATCTACGGGGCGATCTCCCTTAAGGCCTGTGTGGAGAGGCGAATGACGAAGGGCGCCCCGGGCGTGATGGACGAGGAGATAAAAAGGGCGAGAGCATTTCTGGATCAGATGATGTGAGCACACTGGCTGAGTGAGCCGGACAGCTGCTCCATTTTCAGCATTGCATTCCTTAGAAGGATATGGAAGGAGGAAGAAGAGATGAGTGAAAAACTGAAGGTTGGAATTCTCGGTGCGACAGGCATGGTGGGGCAGCGCTTTATCACGCTCCTTGCCGACCATCCGTGGTTCGAGATCACGACGCTTGCGGCATCGGCGTCGAGCGCCGGAAAGACTTATGAGGAGTCCGTGGGATCAAGATGGAAAATGACGACTCCCATGCCGGAGTGCGTGAAGTCCATGGTGATCCGTGACGTTGCCGATGTGGAATCCGTCTCTTCAACCGTTGACTTCGTATTCTCGGCGGTCAACATGACGAAAGAGGAGATCCGCGAAATCGAGGAGGCCTACGCTAAGACGGAGACGCCGGTCGTCTCCAACAACAGCGCGCACCGCTGGACTCCCGATGTCCCGATGGTGATTCCGGAGATCAACCCGGAGCACCTTATGGTCATCGCCTCCCAGAAGAAGCGCCTCGGCACTTTAAGAGGATTCATTGCCGTAAAGCCAAACTGTTCGATCCAGTCCTATACTCCGGCTCTTGCTGCGTGGAGGGAATACGAGCCGACCGACGTCGTGGTCAGCACGTATCAGGCAATATCCGGCGCGGGAAAGACCTTTTTGGACTGGCCGGAGATGAACGGGAACATCATCCCTTACATCGGAGGCGAGGAGGAGAAATCCGAGCAGGAGCCGATGAAGGTATTCGGAAGCGTGAAGGGCGGCGAGATCGTGAAGCTTCAGGGGGACTTAAGGATCACCTCCCAGTGCATCCGCGTCCCGGTTCTTAACGGGCACACGGCGACGGTCTTCCTGAATTTCAAAAAGGATCCGACGAAAGAGGAACTCATCGAGAGGCTGCGCGCATTTTCCGGGAAGCCGCAGGAGCTGAAGCTGCCCCACGCGCCGGAGCACTTCATCCAGTACCTGGAGGACGACAACCGCCCGCAGGTGGCCCTCGACGTGGACTACGAAGGCGGTATGGGAGTCTCCATCGGAAGGCTGCGGAAGGACAGCATCTTTGACTGGAAGTTTGTCGGACTCAGCCACAACACTCTCCGCGGCGCCGCGGGCGGCGCGCTCGAGTGCGCGGAGCTCCTTACAGCCCTCAAATACATCACCCGGAAGTGAACAGCCTTAAGACATGAACAGCATGAGGAGTTCAGTTTTTTGTCTGTGAGGCGATTTTTAGGAGGAGCTCTTGGGAAAACAACTGTTTATCGCTGAAAAACCTTCCGTCGCTCAGGAATTCGCAAAGGCGCTCGGCATAAGCGGAGGCCGGCGCGACGGATATATAGAGACTGCAGATTACATCGTCACGTGGTGCTTCGGTCACCTCGTGACGATGAGTTATCCTGAGGCCTATGATCCGAAGTACAAAAAATGGAGCCTTGCGACGATTCCCTTCCTCCCGGAGGAATTCCGGTACGAGGTGATCGAATCTTCAAAAAAGCAGTTTGAGACGGTGAGCGGGCTCCTTGCAGGAGACGACGTGGACCGCATCTATGTCTGCACGGACTCGGGGCGGGAGGGAGAATACATCTACCGCCTCGTGGAAATGATGTCGCCGGAGGGCGTAAGGAAGAAGGAGCGCTTCCGCGTCTGGATCGACTCCTTTACGGAGGAAGAGATTATGAGGGGCATCCGCGAGGCGAAGCCCCTTTCCGCTTACGATGACCTCGCCTCCTCGGCCTTCCTGCGCGCGAAGGAAGATTACCTCATGGGAATCAACTTCTCGAGGGTGCTCACCCTAAAGTACGGCGGAGGGATCGCCTCCTACCGCGGCGACAAGTGGTCCGCCGTGTCCGTCGGCCGCGTCATGACCTGCATACTCGGCATGGTCGTCCGCAGGGAGAGGGAGATCCGGAGCTTTGTGAAGGAGCCGTTCTTCCGGGTGATCGGAACCTTTGGGGGGATATCTGCGGAGTGGAAAGCCGTTCCCGGGAGCGCATATGAGGGCTCCTTGAAGCTTTACAAGGAAACGGGATTTCGGAGGCGGGAGGACGCGGAAGCTCTCATCATTTCCCTGAAAAATGAACCGGGAGGAGAGACGGCCCGGACCGCATCCGTCACAAGAAAGACGGAGAAAAAGAATCCACCGCTTCTCTACAACCTCGCGGAGCTGCAGAACGACTGCTCGAGGATGTTCCGGATTTCGCCGGATCAGACGCTTAAGATCGCCCAGGAGCTCTATGAGAAGAAACTGACGACGTATCCCCGGACGGATGCCCGCGTGCTCTCAACGGCCGTCTCGAAGGTGATCCGCTCCAACATAAGCGGCCTTCAGAAAGTGGGCGCTGTCTCGGCTTTTGCCGGGGAAGTGCTCTCAAAGGACGCGTGGAAGAATATCGGAAGGACCAGGTACACCGACGACAAGGCCATCACGGACCACTACGCCATCATTCCGACGGGATCCGGGCTCGGGGCCTTAAACTCCCTTAATGACCTCAGCCGCCGCGTGTACGAGCAGATCTGCCGGCGCTTCCTCGCGGTCTTTTATCCGCCGGCCGTGTATGAGAAGACGTCGGCGGAATTTGTCGTCGGCAGGGAGCATTTCTTTGCAAATGCGCGCGTCCTGAAGGAGGAAGGCTATCTGAAAGTCCTCGGCAGACTGAAAGACGCGCAGGGAGGAACCGCGGGAAATGAGACAAGGGAACTGAGAGGAACCAAAAGCGGCAGGCAGGTCTCCGCGGAGGAGGACCCGGACAATACCGGAGGCACGGATGCCGGGAAAATGCGCGGACTCAGGAAGGGCGGCCTTGTCCCCGTGGACGGATACGCGGTCAGGGAAGGGGAGACGAAGCCCCCGTCTAGGTACAATTCCGGCTCCATGATTCTCGCGATGGAGAACGCGGGACAGCTGATTGAGGACGACGAGCTGCGGGAGCAGATCCGGGGCTCGGGCATCGGCACTTCCGCTACGCGGGCGGAGATACTGTCGAAGCTCTTTAAGATCGGCTATCTGAAGCTCAACAAAAAGACCCAGATCATAACGCCCGAGCTCCTCGGGGAGATGGTCTTCGATGTGGTGAACCAGTCGATCCGCCCGCTTCTGTCCGCAGAGCTGACGGCCAGCTGGGAGAAGGGCCTGACCGGCGTCGCGGAAGGGAGCATCAGCACCGGAGAGTACATGGAGAAGCTGGAAGGCTTTGTGAGGAGAAGGACGAACGCCGTGAAGGATCTGGAAAACCAGCCGGCGATGAAGGCCTTCTATGACGAGGCTGCGAAATACTACAGGAAACCGTCCCGCGAAAGGAAAGCTTGACGATGCCGGCCGCGCCCGTTACGCGGCAGGCCGGCGAAAAAGTCGGAGTTGACGGGCTGCATTTTCCGGGGGTATGATACACAATAATTGTTTTTTGACTTATGCGGCGGCTGCTTTTGCTGCACGCATGACTTCGCCGCTTAAAACGCTTTTCATTGTATTTTTAAGGAGGGGACATATGGCACAGGTGGAACAGGTAAAGACCGCGGATCTCTTCACGCTTGAGGAGACAATTGCAAAGGAATATCTCGAGAGGTTTACCTATCCCTGGGAGGCGCTCGCCGGGATACATGACCTCATCCTCGAGCTCGGCGCGAAGCTTGATGAGGACAGGTATGACCATCCGGCCAGTGACATCTGGATCGCAAAGTCCGCCAGGGTCTTTGACAGCGCCTATATCGGAGGGGCATGCATCATCGGAGAAAATGCCGAGGTCCGCCAGTGCGCGTTTATCCGCGGCGACGCGATCGTGGGAGACGGCTCGGTAGTCGGCAACTCCTGCGAGCTGAAGAACGTCATCCTCTTCAATCACTGCGAAGTTCCCCACTACAATTATGTGGGAGACTCCATCCTCGGATTCCACGCTCATATGGGCGCCGGCTCCATCACATCAAACATAAAGGCCGACCGGAAGAACATCGTCGTGAAGGGGGAGGCCTCCTACGAGACCGGGCGCAGGAAGATCGGCGCGATCCTCGGGGACTTTGCCGAGATCGGGTGCAACGCCGTCTTAAACCCCGGAACCATCGTGGGACAGCACTCGCAGGTCTACCCGACGACCTGCGTAAGGGGCGTCATCAAATCCTGGACCATCGTGAAAAATGACGGCACCACGGCGGAGAAGAGAGCTTAAGGATATTTCAAGCTCACACCGGGAACAGGTGCAGCACGAGGAGCCGCATGAGATAGATAAAGATCAGGTGGCACGGATAGAAGAGGTAGAAGAAATACTTGTTCTGCCGGCCCCGCTTGCCGTTATAAAGAAGGAGAGGGGGGAAGGCGAGGAGAACGTAAGGCCATTCCCAATACATCGCCACAGCGCCTCCCGCGCAGGAGAGCGGCTGGGAGAAGCGGAGAAGGTAAAATACGAGGATCAGGATGAGCCCCTTGTACTTGTAATCGGTGAGAAGAACAGCAGACAGATACATCAGCCCCGCGGCCCCTCCGAACTGGAGGAGCGCCGCAAGGCCGGGATGCTTTATCCTCTCGCCGATGAACTCCCACAAAGTGAGCATGACAAGTCCGAGAAGCAGCGTGAAGTAGACGTTCTGATGGGGCCTGTACATGGCATGCTCGTAGAGGGCGAGATTGAAGGGAATCTCGGAGACGACGGCAAAGAGCATCATGCGCATCATGTATTTCTCGCGGCTCCTCGTGTAGAGAAAGCCCTGCACCAAAAAGAAGCAGAAGATGGGAAATGCGATCCGCCCGACGCCGCGGAGAACCTTGTAGAGCTCGTAGAGGGTATAGAGATCCGTGCCCCGGCGGATGGGAACGCGGGGCTTTATATAGCCGAGATAGAGGATGCCCTTCGCCGAGTGGTCGATGAACATCGTGATGATGGCGAGCCACTTGAGCCTTGCGCCGTCAAAGATGCGGTATTTTTCCGGTATGCGTATTGTCTCCATGTATCGTATCCTAACCGTTTGTCCCGAAAAAGACAATGCTGCCGATCCGACAGTGTTATCTGTCCATTTCTTAAAGCAGTCGCTTCTTAATCCATTTCTTGCGTTTTAAAGCAATCGCTCTTAAGTCCATCTCTTACATCTTAAAGCAATCGCTCTCAATCCATTTCTTACGTTTTAAAGCAATCGCTCTCAATCCATTTTTTACATGAGGCTCTTTATATCCGGTGCTTATAGCGAGAGACGAACGAGAAAGAGCGGCTTGATGACAACGACTTCGTCGTACTCGCTCTTTGAGACGGTCACGGACGAATTGAGCTTCATGAGATCCTCCTCCACCACACGAAGAGACGCTTCTTTGGAGGACGCGCGGCCTTCCCGGATCACGCGGATCATGCGGGTGAGGACGACGGGGTGGGCATACTCCGGAGGAACGCTGAAGCCCTGGCGGCATTTCAGGTAGTCCTGCATGTTCGAAACTGCTTCCGCATAGGCCAGGTCGGCCTTCTTCCTGCTTCCTTCCTGCCCGGGGAGGGCGCGGGTGGAGAGCGCCATGAGAAATGCCGCCGCTCCCCCGAGAAGAAAGTAGACGGCAAAGGAATTCTGCCCTGAGACAAGCCCGAGGAGCCCAAAGAGTGCGGAGAGAACGCCGCAGGCGGCGAGGACGGCCGCAAAGATCTTATATGGCAGAGGCATCCGGTCCGCGATGCGCTTTCCCTTCGCTGCGGACGAGAGGGCATCGGAGAGCGAGGCCCTCTCCATGAGGTAATCCCTGTCGGAGATGAGAGCTTCGACAGCGGAAGAGGCTTCTTTGCCAGGATTTTTCAGATAGCGGGCCTCTTCCTCGGCTTTCTTCCTCGCGAGTTTCACCTCAGCCTTTGCGCTGTGGGTCGGAATCTCCGGGTGCTCCTCCTCGATCACAGCAAGGAGGCGGTCGACGTCGCTCTCGATCTTAAAAGGACACTCCCTCTCTTCGCCGCGCCCGTACTCCACAACAAGGAAAGAAAGGGACCCGAAGAGTCCCTTTCCGGAGAATCCCCCGCTGCTCATCGCGACGCGCTTGAACACGCGCCGGATATCCCGCCAGGGCAGGTAGTACCGCCTGTCCAGGAAGCGCCCTCCAAGATAGAGGGCCTTCTTTCCGATGCCGCAGGGGCCGAATCGTCTGCAGTTTTTGCTGTCCTCCTTAAGCTCCCGCATGTCCGGGAGAGGGGTCTTTATGGGGATGGGGTCTAAAAGCATCGCTTTTATGCTGCTTTCCTTGAATACTTTCTTGCGGATCTTAAGAAGATCACGAGACACACTGCTGCAAATATGAGACCGACCGGATAGCCCACGGCCTGATTGTTTCGGAAGAAACCGATGAGCCCCAGGCACTCGCGGGCCATCATGAAGTAAGTCACGGAGACCGCGCTCATGAATGTGGCGGGAACGGCGCAAATCCAGTAACTCTTTCCGCTCTTCGCGAGATACATCGCGCCTGCCCACAGCACGATCATGGCGAGAGTCTGGTTGGACCAGCTGAAATAGCGCCAGATGACCTGATAGTCAATGAATCCCAGCGTATTGCCGAATCCCAGAAAAGCCCCGATTCCAAGAACAGGGATGCAGAGGGCGAGCCTTGTCTTCCAGTTGCTCATATCCAGCTTGAACCAGTCGGCGAGGGTGAGGCGGGCGGAGCGGAAAGCCGTGTCGCCGGAAGTGATCGGGCAGGCAATGACGCCGAGCATGGCAAGAACGATGCCGACCTTTCCCATGGCCATGGTGCATACCGTATAGACGGTTTCCGCGTTTCCGCCGCCCATCTCGGCCAGCTTGTCGACTCCGAGAAATGTCGAGCCGGCTGCCGCCCAGATGAGGGCGATGATTCCCTCGGCCACCATGGCTCCGCAGAACACGGACCGGCCCTGCCTCTCGCTCTTTAAGCACCGGGACATGAGCGGGGACTGCGTGGCGTGGAACCCGGAGATGGCGCCGCAGGCGACCGTGACGAACATAAACGGCCAGATGGGCGTCCCGGCAGGGTGCATGTTCGTGAAGTTTGAGAAGATCTCCGGGATCGGCCTCTCAAAACCGAACATTCCCAGGCAGACGCCGACAGCCATCACGATCAGACAGATGCCGAAGACCGGGTAGACCTTGCCGATCACCTTGTCGACGGAGATGAATGTCGCGATGAAGTAGTAAGCGAGGATAATCGCAAGCCAGAAGGTGGTCTGGGACAATACGCCGGTGGTCACGCCGCCGCTCTTAAAGAGGGTGACGATGAGGCCGGCGGGACCGACTGCAAACACCGTGCCGACCATGATGAGAAGGATGACGGAGAAGACGCGCATGACGGTCTTCATGACGCTTCCGAGATAGATGCCCGTCACCTCCGAGATCGAAGCGCCGCTGTTGCGCTCGGACAGCATTCCCGAGAAGTAGTCGTGGACGGAGCCCGCGAACACGGTCCCGAAAGTGATCCACAAGAATACGACCGGGCCCCACATCGCCCCGGAGAGAGCTCCGAAGATCGGGCCGAGTCCCGCAATGTTGAGCAGCTGGATGAGCAGCATCTTCCAGTGCGGAAGAACCACATAGTCGACGCCGTCATTGATTGCCACGGCCGGGGTCTCGCGGTCGTCCGGGTTAAAGATTCTGTCCACCAGCTTTGTGTAGAACAGATATCCGAGAATAAGGATTGCGATACAGACGATAAAACTGATCATAATAGTGCCTCTTGTCCTGCTTTGCGGGCACCTGCACCTCCATTTCCCCAAAAATCGAACCGCACTGAAAAGCATCGGAAAATGGTAACTATTCAGCACCCCTGAAATCAGAGTGAAAATCAGGC
>CADCPJ010000016.1 GCA_902803245.1 uncultured Lachnospiraceae bacterium
TGTAACTATTCAGCACCCCTGAAATCAGAGTAAAAATCAGGCAGAGAACTTGTTCTTTGAATGGTTTTTGCTCTGATTTTGGGGCGGACAAGACGCGGAGCCTCTCTGAACGCCCACAATGAGGGACGTAAAACGTCCCGAATGCCGGGGGTGCTGAACAGTTACCACTGCATATAGGGAGAACGAACTGTTCTGCGTAAGAAAGACAATTTCGTTAACGACTATAAAGGAGAGACAATGAGACTGGACAAATACCTGAAGGTATCGCGCCTCATCAAGCGCCGCACGGTGGCAAACGAAGCCTGTGATGCGGGGCGGGTGACGGTGGACGGCAAAGTCGCCAAGGCCTCCCAGGAGGTAAAGAAGGGCGACGTGATAGAGATCCGCTTCGGCGAAAAGACAGTGAAAGTTGAGGTGCTTGATATCATCGAGACGACAAAGAAGGAGAGCGCTGCGGAGATGTACCGCTATCTTTGAGCAGAAGCTTTGAGTGCTTACACTTGACGGGATATTGACGTCTTGCTACTATGGTCTGGAAAGCAGATGCATGTGGGGGGAGAATTTGAGCCGGAAGAGATCGAAGAGGAGGCGCGGGAAGCGGACCCGGATATCGAGAGAGAATGCCGCCGCAATGCTTGCGATTATGGTGGTCGTAAGCCTGCTCTTTGCGGTACTTATCATAGAAGGGCTGCATCTCAATCAGAGGATTGACGCCAATGAACTGCACCGGCAGGAGCTCGAGGAGCAGATCGAAATGGAGAAGCTCCGCACCGAGAGCATCGAATCCCTCCGCGAGTATATGCAGTCAGACGAGTATGTGAAGCAGGCGGCCAAGGAGCGCCTTGGACTTGTGGAGAGCGGAGAGGTCGTCTTTCGCACACAGGAATGAAGGAACCATTGAGACAGTTTGATCAAATATGCAATCAGATAGCTGAAACCGGGATGCTGAACGGACGGGAGCGCGTGATCTGCGGACTGTCCGGAGGAGCAGACTCGGTTTTTTTGTTTCTCGCTTTATGTGAGCTGAAAGAGAGGTTCGGATTTACCCTGCGCGCCTGCCACGTCCACCACGGAATCCGGGGGGAGGAGGCGGACAGGGACGCGTCATTTGTAAAAAAAATCGCCGAAGACGCAGGAGTGCCCCTTCGCATATTTATGAGAAATGTCCCGGCCGAGGCGAAGGAGCGCGGCAGGTCGCTCGAGGAGGCGGGACGGGATGCGAGATACGAGTGCTATCTTAAATATGCCGGGGAGTGGCGCAGCGAACCGGGAGAGGAAGGCCGGTCCGGGGAGGTTGCGATCGCCCTTGCCCACCACGAAAATGACCTGGCGGAGAGCGTGCTCTTCCATCTCTCGAGAGGATGCGGCGTCCACGGGCTCGCCCCGATGCGCCCGGTCAGCCGGCTCGATGGGAACACTGTGGTCTTAAGGCCCCTGCTTGGCTTTTCGAGAAAAGAGATAGAGAGCTCGCTCGTCGGGCGGGGCGTCCGATGGGTGGAGGACTCAACGAACGCCGGGGACGACGCGGCGAGAAACAGGATCCGGCATGAGATCCTCCCGCTCCTTGCAGAGGAGGTCAATTCCGCCGCCGTCCGCCACATCTCCGGGACGGCGCTCCGGCTTGCGGATGTCAGCGACTTTCTCCTTGCGGAGGGCAGGAGGCGGGCAGGGTTTTATCTCTCATCCGGAAGGGACGGGCTCTTCGTCTCGGAGCGAGTCATGGACGAAATGCCCGCGATGCAGGGGGAGATCATCCGGCTTGCATTTCATTCCGCGTCCGGGAAGATGAGGGATGTCGGGAGCGTCCACATCCGGGATATTCTCTCCCTCTTTCAAAAGGAAAAAAGCAAAGAGCTGTGCCTGCCCCACTCTACTTATGCGAGGCGCGTCGAGGGCGGGATCCTCCTTGGACAAAGATCGGAAAAAAAGGAGGACTCTTCCGGCGGGGAAGAACACCCGCTCTTAATAGGAGGGAGCGCGAGAATCCAAAACTGGCGCATCTTTGCGGCGCGGGAGACCTCCCCGAAGGAGATGCTGACAGAAAAACGGTATACCAAAACGGTTGATTATGGTAAAATGAAAAATACTCTTGTTGTGCGGTACCGCAGGAAGGGGGACTTCCTCACCGTGAGGAGCGACGGCGCAAGGAAGACTCTCTCCGACTATTTTACCGATGAGAAGGTGCCGCGCGCTATGAGGGACCGCATTCCTGTTGTCGCGGACGGCAGCGAGATCGTGTGGGTCGTCGGGATGAGGATCGGCTATAAGTACCGGATCACCGGTGACACGTCTTCGGCGGTCACTCTGACTGCCCTCAGCGGGGACTGAACTGAAAAACGATGATAGTGGGGATAAGTCTCCGCTGTCACATTTTCATTGAGGAGGGACTATGAGCGACATTTCTGGAAAATTCAAAGTATTGATCACACAGGAAGAGGTACAGAAGCGGATCCGCGAGCTGGCCGCGGAGATCAGCAGGGATTACCGGGGAAAGTCCATTCATATGATCTGCATCCTGAAGGGCGGGGTGTATTTTATGACCCTCCTGTCATCGTACATCAGTGAGGACATTCCCGTCTCGCTGGACTTCATGTCGGTGTCGAGCTACGGATCGGAGATGAAGTCGAGCGGCATCGTCCGCATCGTGAAGGACCTGGACGAGCCTCTTGCGGGCAAGGACGTGCTGATCGTGGAGGATATCATTGACTCCGGGAGGACGCTCCACTACCTGCTCGGAATCCTGAAGAACCGGGAGCCGGCTTCGCTGAAGCTCTGCACGCTTCTCGACAAGCCCGACCGCAGGGAGCGGGATGTCCGCGTGGACTACACGGGATTCGTGATCGAGGACAGGTTTGTCCTCGGCTGCGGCATGGATTACCGGCAGTACTACCGGAACCTGCCTTATATCGGCGTGGTGGAGCCGTAAACGTCATTTTCAGGCTTTGATATATGTGAGCGCTGCCGGTGCGCAGCGCATAATACCCAGATACGGAGATAAGAATCATTGAGAACCAGACAATCCAGAAGCATTCTGATATACGTGGTCGCGATCGCCCTGTTCCTGCTGCTCTACTATATGCTGACAGGGCGGATGAACGCCACGTCTCTTTACAACTACAAAGAGTTTACTGAGGACCTCAAAAAGGGGACCGTCAGCTCGGTCACCATACGGCAGAATTCCCAGGTGCCTACCGGGCAGATCCTTGTGTCGCTTCAGGGAGGGCAGAACCACTCCTTCTATGACACGGACGTCTCCCGGATTCACCACATGCTGACCGACGAATATCCGTCGGTGAATCTTGTCGTGGAGGATGTGCGGCAGGAGTCGATCTTCTTTACGGCGATTCTCCCCGTCCTTCTGATGGCGGTCTTCATGTTTGTGATCATTTACTTCATGAACCGCCAGGCAGGGGGCGGCGCCAATTCCCAGATGATGAACTTCGGCAAGAGCCGGGCCCAGATGTACTCCGACAAGGACAACCGGATCACGTTCAGGGACGTGGCCGGGCTCGAGGAGGAGAAGCAGGACCTCGAGGAGATCGTGGATTTCCTGAAGAATCCCGGAAAGTACACGCAGGTGGGAGCGCGGATCCCGAAGGGAGTCATCCTTGTGGGACCTCCCGGAACGGGCAAGACCCTGATCGCGAAGGCGGTGGCGGGGGAGGCCGGAGTGCCTTTCTTCTCCATCTCGGGATCGGATTTCGTCGAGATGTTCGTGGGCGTCGGCGCGAGCCGCGTCAGGGATCTCTTTGAGGACGCGAAGAAGAATCACCCCTGCATCGTGTTCATCGATGAGATCGATGCGGTGGCGAGAAGAAGGGGCGCGGGACTTGGCGGCGGTCACGACGAGAGAGAGCAGACCTTAAATCAGCTCCTCGTGGAAATGGACGGATTCGGGGTCAATGAGGGCATCATCGTCATGGCGGCGACGAACCGGGTGGACATCCTGGATCCCGCCATTCTCCGTCCGGGAAGATTCGACCGGAAGGTCGCTGTCGGCATGCCCGACGTTCGGGGAAGGGAGCAGATCCTACGCGTCCATGCGGAAGGAAAGCCCCTCGGCGACGATGTGGACCTGACCCAGATCGCCCAGACTACTGCCGGTTTTTCGGGCGCGGATCTCGAGAACCTCCTCAATGAGGCGGCCATCGGTGCCGCGAAGACGAATCGGGGTTATATCCTGCAGGAGGATATCCGGTCCGCATTTGTGAAAGTCGGGATCGGGGCCGAGAAGAGAAGCAAGGTCATCTCGGATAAGGACAAGAAGATTACGGCCTACCACGAGGCAGGCCACGCGATTTTATTCCATGTTCTGCCGGATGTGGGGCCGGTCTATTCCGTGTCCATCATACCCACGGGGATGGGGGCGGCAGGATATACGATGCCTCTCCCGGAGAAGGACGAGATCTTCTACACCCGGGGCAGGATGCTCCAGGATATCACTGTGGCTCTCGGAGGGCGCGTGGCGGAGGAGCTGATCTTTGACGACGTGACGACCGGCGCATCCCAGGACTTAAAGAGCGCCACGGCTACTGCCAAGGCAATGGTGACCAAATACGGATTCTCTGCAAAGCTCGGCCACGTGTCCTACGGCAGCGACAGCGAAGTCTTTATCGGCCGGGACTTTGAAAAGACCCGGGACTATTCTGAGCGCACAGCCAATGAGATCGACGACGAGGTCCGGGGGATCATTGAGAGCTGCTATGCGGATGCGAAGAAAATTATCGAGGAACACCTGGATGTCCTCCACTCCTGCGCGGACCTTCTGCTTGAGAAGGAGAAGATCACCCGCGGCGAGTTTGAGGCTCTCTTTCCAGCCGGCGATGATGTGGGGGCAATCGACTGATGGCTGACAAGCGAACGAATGACAAGTTGATACTGCACGATTACATCTCGATGATGAGGCCTGTCTTCCGCAAGAGGGCGGTCTACAGCGACGAGACAAAGTACTTCCGGTCACCCTTTGAGCCAAGGCCCGGCGACGACGTGACAATCCGCATAAGGACCAGCCGCAACAACGTGGACGCCGTGTACTTTATCAGCGGGGCGCTGAGGGAACCCATGAAGCTCTCGGAGTCGAGGGGAGGCTTCGACTACTATGCGATCACAATCCCCGTGAGAGAAGAGACGATCTTCTATTACTTTGAGCTGCAGGTCGGCGCCATGACCTGCTACTACAACAAGCTCGGGATCACCAGGGACCTGGGAGAAAGAAATGCCTTCCGGATCGTTCCGGGCTTTTCGACACCGGACTGGGCGCGCGGCGCGGTGATGTATCAGATCTATCCGGACCGCTTCCGGAACGGGGATCCATCCAACAACGTCTTAAGCGGCGAATACGCGTATCTGGAGCAGCACTCCTCCCATGTGGAGGACTGGGACAGATGCCCGGAGAACATGGACGTCCGCAATTTCTACGGCGGTGACCTCCAGGGGATCGAGGAGAAGCTCGATTATCTGGAGAAACTGGGAGTCGACGTCATTTACCTCAATCCGATCTTCGTCTCGCCGTCCAACCACAAGTATGATATCCAGGACTACGATCATATCGATCCCCACCTCACGAAGATTGTGAAGGACGGGGGCAGCCTGCTTGATGCGGAGGACATGAACAACCAGCACGCGTCGAAGTTCATCACCCGGGTCACCGATCCGGAGAATCTCAGGGCTTCGGATGAGTACTTTGCCCATTTCTGCGGGGAAGTTCACCGCCGGGGGATGAAGATCATACTGGACGGGGTGTTCAATCACTGCGGTTCCTTTAACAAATGGCTCGACAGGGAGCGCATCTACGAAGGGCAGGCCGGTTACGAGCACGGGGCGTACGTGGACTCGGAGAGCCCGTACCGGAGCTTTTTCAAGTTCAACAATGAGCATGCCTGGCCGTACAACGAATTCTATGACGGCTGGTGGGGATACAACACTCTGCCGAAGCTCAACTACGAGGAGAGCGAGAAGCTGGTGGAGTATATCTTAAGCATTGGCCGCAAGTGGGTCTCACCTCCCTACTGCGTGGACGGCTGGAGGCTGGACGTCGCCGCGGATCTCGGCCACTCCTCCGAGTACAACCACCATTTCTGGAAGCGGTTCCGGGAGGCGGTGAAGGAAGCCAACCCGAACGCGATCATCCTCGCGGAGCACTACGGCGACACCTATGAGTGGCTGAAAGGGGACGAGTGGGACACGGTCATGAATTACGACGCGTTCATGGAGCCTGTCTCCTGGTTCCTGACGGGCATGGAGAAGCACTCCGATGAATTCCGGGAAGACCTTCTCGGAAATGGGGACTCCTTCCGGGACGCCATGAACTATCATATGGCGAGCTTCACTGCCCCCTCCCTCCAGTGCGCGATGAATGAACTTGATAACCACGACCACTCCCGCTTCCTCACGCGGACGAACCACTACGTGGGACGGGTGGGGAATCTCGGAAGCAGGGCTGCGTCCCAGGACATCAATCCGGCGGTGCTTCGGGAGGCGGTGCTCATCCAGATGACCTTTGTCGGCGCTCCGACGATCTACTACGGCGACGAAGTCGGCCTCGTCGGCTTCACGGATCCGGACAACCGGAGAACCTATCCGTGGGGACACGAGGACCTGGATCTCCTGGAGTTCTACCGCAAGGCGATCCATCTCCACAAGTCGCACCCCGCCTTTACGGACGGCTCCTACAAGGACCTCTGCAGCGGCTATCACTCGGTAGTCTATGGCAGATTCACTACCGATGAGCAGTATGTCATCGCCGTGAATTCCGGCGCGGATCCCATCGCGCTCGAGATCCCGGTGTGGGAGATCGGAGTCCCGAGAGACCTTCCGACATCCATGGAGGAGCTGATGCGGACATGGAAGGGGGGATTCGACGAGGCGCTGATTCCCCACGAGGTGACCGGCGGAGTGATGACCCTTGACCTTCTGCCCTATGAGGCAGTGGTGCTCTATCGCCATAATTGACGGCGGAGAAAGGGCTGCTTGAAAATGACGGAACCATTTGAACCAAAGAATAACGAAGAGGGGCAGGATCTGCCCGGCAGGAGCTCTTACGAAGAGGAGCGCCGCGCAGACGAAGCCCCGGATTTCAACAAGCCTCAGCCCGGAGAGAGCTATGCGGACTACATGCATCGGCTGGATCGGGCGAGGAAGGCTGAGATGGAGAACCTCGACCACAGCCGGGAGGAGTACTGGAGCGGTCTTACGGACTACGGCCGCGGGAAAAGCGGGGACCCGAACTACGGCCCGATTCCCGAGGAGTACAGCATGAACGGCATGTCGAAGGCGGCATTTGCCTGCGGCATCCTCTCCATCGTCACGGTGTTTTTCGGCTTCTCGCTCTTCTTCGGGGCACTCGGGGTGATTTTTGCGCTCCTTTCGAGAAAGACGAAATTCGGGCGGCAGTCGCGGATCGCGCTGTGGATGAGCTCGGCCGGAATCTTTGCCTTCTTCTTCTCCCTCATCATCACGATTCACATGCTTGTATCGAGCGGGATCTGGGGCAGGATGGTGGAGAGAATCCGGAACATGGACCCGAATGACCCGAATGCAGCCGCGGTTCTTGAGGAGCAGCTCCTCGAGGAGATTCTCGGCACGTACGGCGTTCAGTCTGCTCCGGGAACGAGAGCGTGAGGAATATGTGACCCATGAATGCAAAGAACCGCACAATTAAACAAAATGCCAGACAGAAGCTGCTCGGGGGATACAGCGAGCACTGCGCGTATGCGATCCTTCTGGGAGGACTGGAAGTCCTGTCGGGCTGGATCATGGGGCTCTTCATCCCGGGCGCGGGCATGCAGTCCTTCATCTTCGGACTGATTGTCTCCGCGGTACTGCAGGTGCTCCTCTTCGTCTTCTACGCGGGGGCCGCGCTTCATTTCTTAAAGACGCTTAGGGGTGAGCCATCCCCGCTGACGGATTTTATCGAGCCCCTTCGCAGATCCGCGGACCGCTACCTTGTGGTCGGGCTCATAGAGGTGGCCGTGGGATATGTCCTCATGATCCCAATCTATGCCGCCTGCGTGCTCCCGGACAGGGTAACCCGGGGAGCGCTGATCTTCTCTGCTGTCTGGCTCATCGCAGGCGGCATCGCGTACATCGTCTTTCTCGCGAACTTTGCGCTGTCGATCTTCATCCTTCTCGACGATCCGGCCGTCTCTCCTCTTGCTGCCATGAAAATGAGCGCTGAGAAGATGCGCGGGAAGAAGGGCTCATTTGTCCTTCTCGTCCTGTCCTTCATCGGATACGGGCTTCTCGTCATTTTCACCTTCGGCCTCGGCCTCATCTGGGTGCTGCCTTA
This sequence comes from uncultured Lachnospiraceae bacterium, assembly GCA_902803245.1. Lineage (GTDB taxonomy): Bacteria > Bacillota > Clostridia > Lachnospirales > Lachnospiraceae > Chordicoccus. The sequence continues at coordinate 8,288 of CADCPJ010000016.1, forward strand.
CTTCCTTGCGTCCGTCGCAGGGTTTTATGAGGATGCGAAGTGAGCGGCACGGGCGGCGCTAAAGATACGGGATATAAAGATCGAAAAGGGATAAGGCGCGAAGCGCGAGGACGAAAGGCGCAAAGTGAATGCCTGAGGCGCAAAGTGAATGCCTGAGGCGCGAAGTGGATGCTTGAGGCGCGAAGTGAATGCCTAAGGCGCGAAGCGAATGCCTGAGGCGCAAAGTGAGTGCTTGAGGCGCAAAGTGAATGCCTGAGGTGCAAAGTGAGTGCTTGAGGCGCGAAGCGAATGCTTGAGGCGCTAAAAATGTCCACAGGAAACGACGGATGTGTGGAGGCGGTGAAGCGATGAAGCTGATGCGAACGGAAGACGCGGTGGGGCAGGTGCTCGGCCACGACATGACGCAGATCATTCCGGGCGTCGTGAAGGATGCCCGCTTTCGGAAGGGACAGATCATAAAGGAGGAGGACATCGAGGTGCTGCTCAGCATGGGAAAGGAGCACATCTATGTCTTCGAGAAAGACGAGTCCATGCTGCACGAGGACGAGGGCGCGGAGATCTTAAGACAGCTGTGCCAGAACAGGTATATGAAGGCTGTCGGACCGAAGGAGGGAAAGATCAGCCTGCAGGCGGAGGTGAACGGAGTCCTCAAGATCCATCGGGAGAAGCTCCTTAAGATAAACTCCGCCGGCGAGGTCATGATCGCCACGAAGAGAGGGGACACCCTCATCAAAAAGGAGCAGGTATTTGCGGGCATGCGGGTGATTCCTCTCGTCATCAGCAAGGAGAAGATGGCCGCCGTAAAAGATGCGGCAGGCCCGGAGCCGATCCTTGAGCTGCTCCCCCTTCGCGCGAAGAGAGCGGCGATCCTTGCGACCGGGAGCGAAATTTACAAGGGCCGCATAGAGGACCAGTTCACACCCGTTGTGGAGGGAAAGCTGACCGCGCTCGGCGCTTCCGTCATGGACAGGAAGGTGCTGGACGACGATCCGGAGATGACAACGGCCGCAATTCTCGAAGAGATTCAAAGCGGTGCGGAGCTCGTCTGCGTGACCGGAGGGATGAGCGTGGATCCCGACGACAGGACGCCTCTCGCGATCCGGAATACGGGGAGCAGGATCGTCTGCTACGGCGCGCCCGTCCTTCCCGGCGCGATGTTCCTCCTGTCCTATTACGAAAAGGAGGACGGAACGGCCGTCCCTGTAGTGGGCCTCCCGGGATGCGTGATGTATGCCGGCAGAACCATCTTTGACTTGGTTCTCCCGCGCCTGCTCGCGGACGACCCCGTGAGAGCGGAAGAGCTCGCAGCTCTTGGCGAAGGCGGCCTCCTGTGAAAAGTGCAAAAAAATATAGAGAAAAATGACATCCGTTGTGTTATAGTAGAGTTGTCTGATCAATAATGCGACTCGGACCGAAGGTGTTTGATCATTTTTCGAAGTGGAAGAAAAGCGCCTGAGGAAACAGGCGCTTTTTGCCGAAAGGAGGCGGGCATGGAAAATTACAGGAAGATCACGTCAACGAACTATCCGAATGTCATCCTGCGCGTGGTGCCGGGACATTTTGTGACACCCAATTCACATGTCAACTACTACGTGGATATGACGGCCATCAAGTCCCGCACCAACGAGGCGCGCTGGGCAGCGGAGGCCTTGAGCGCGGTCCATTATTTTACGACTCCTGTGGACACGATCGTCTCTTGCGACGGGACGGAGATCATCGGCGCCTATCTCGCGGAGGAGCTCTCCAAGGCGGGCGTCATTTCCATGAATGCACACAAGTCGATCTATGTCCTCACGCCGGAGTACACTCCGGCCGGCCAGATGATCTTCCGCGACAATATCCAGCCGTGGATCACGGGCAAGAACGTCCTCATCCTCCTCGCCTCTGTCACCACCGGCGGAGCGCTTTCGAGGGCCATCCAGTCCCTCAAGTACTACGGGGCGAAGATCAGCGGAATCTCGGCTGTCTTCTCCATCGCGACGGCCGTGGCCGGACTCCCGGTATACTCCATTTTCTCGAAGAAAGACCTGCCGGACTATGAGACTCACTCCCCCGAGAACTGCCCGCTCTGCAAGGCGGGAGTCCCTGTGGACGGAATCTGCAACGGTTTCGGGGTGTCCACGCTCTGACAGGCAGGACGCGGCAAGACGGAATGCTGCGCTCTGACAGACAGGACGCGGCAAGACCCTGCAGGAAGCGACATGGAAGGATAAGGCATGATGTGACCGCCCGGGCTCCTAAGGAGAGCTCCGGCGGTCTTTTTTTGTGATGACGATTTAACAGTTCTGTAATATAATGGAAATGATTTAAGCGCATGAAAGTGAAAATTCGGAAGGGGATCTACGGATATGGCAAAGTTATATTTTCGGTACGGCGCGATGGGAAGCTCCAAGACGGCAAATGCCCTGATGGTCCGCTTCAACTACATCGAGCGGGGGCAGGACGTGATACTCCTTAAGCCGCGCGTCGACAACCGGGACGGGGAGAAGACCATCCGCTCCAGGATCGGACTTGAGGCGGAGGGAATGTTTGTCGACGAATTCGGCGATTACATAGACAGAGAATGGAAAGACGGGGGCTCAAGGAAATGCTCCTGCGTCATCGTCGATGAGGCCCAGTTCCTCACGGAGGAGCAGATCGGCCTGCTCTCGGACGTCGTGGATTTCTACAACGTGCCCGTGATCTGCTACGGGCTGCGGACGGATTTCCGGACAAAGCTGTTTCCCGGGTCGAAGCGGCTCTTTGAGCTGGCTGACGTCATCGAGGAGATCCCCACGGTCTGCTGGTGCGGGCGGAGGGCGCATTTCAACGCGCGCGTGATCGGGGGGAAGATCGCCACGGAGGGCGAACAGATCTTCCTCGGGGGAAACGAGTCTTACGTCCCCCTGTGCCGAAAGCACTACAAGGAGAAGAATCTTGGAGATGAAGCCCTTTAAGGCGGGAGCCACATGCAGATGGAAGTCCGCGAAGAGGAGAGATCCACATGCAGATGGGAAGTCCGCGAAGAGTAGAGATCCACATGCAGATGGGAAGTCCGCGAAGAGTAGAGATCCACATGCAGATGGAAGTCCGCGAAGAGGAGGTGATCTTTTGAAGACGGGAAGAGGCACAAAGAAGCTTGCAGCCTGCCTGCTGGCCGGATGCCTGCTTGCGGGCGGAACTGCCGGAGGTGCGTTCGCAGACGATGAATATGAAGACTTTCTGAACGGATACGGTGATGACTGGTTCGAGGAGGAGTACAGTGACGAGTACCCGGAAGAAAGGTACGAGGAAGGCTACTCGGGAGAACTGTCCAGAGACAGCGGGGATGAGGTGATCTACTTTGATGAGGAGATCCCTTATGACGAGGCCAATGCCGTCACCTGCTCGGATGACAGCCTCTTTGCGAAAGCCGTGCCCGAGCTCTCAACCACGCTTCCTGCCGGCACCGTGCTCAAGGTGCGGCGCCTGACCGGGGACCTGGGAGGAATCAGCGCGACGAGCGCAATAACCCGCCTCAACGAACAGAAGCCGGAGTACCTCTCTCCGTATGATGAGGACAACACGCTCCTCTTCGACGTGGAGTTCCTGCGGCACAGGACGGATGAGGAGGGAAACTGGGTTGTCCGCAGGGAGGGTGAGCCGGAGAGCGACCTGGATTACACCGCGGACGGGGTCACATACCGCATGGAGGAGGTCTGGCCGGACGGATATGTGGATGTGTCGGTGACCTTCTACGATATGGACCCGGCGGTGGAGGTGAGCTTTACAACGGACAAGCCGGGAGTCGCCGCCATGCACGACGAGGAGGAGAACAAAGTGGTTCTTCTCCGGAAGTCCGACCTTCTGCCTTCCGATGAGGAGTCCGGCGATGGCCTTCCGGGAGGGGATGCTTCCGGTGGTGGGGAATCCGGTGAGAGTCTTCCGGACGGGAATTCTTCCGGTGAGAGCCTTCCGGACGATGTGATCCTCTTTGGAAGCGAGGAGGACGTGGAGAAAACGGATCAGCAGCTTTCGGAGACGGTCCCGGAAGACACAGGGAAAGAAGGTGCGGAAAGCACTCCGGAGGCGAACCCGGAAGATGCGGCGGCCGGAGATACGGAAACAACTCCGGAAGCGACTCCGGAATTGACTCCGGAACCGACTTCGGAAGCGACTCCGGAA
>CADCPJ010000017.1 GCA_902803245.1 uncultured Lachnospiraceae bacterium
CCGAAGGGCATCAAGGTCAGGGAGATCCTCGTGGAGGCCGGCGACATGGTAAAAGAGAACCAGGTTCTCCTTAAAGTCGACCACAACTCCGTCCGGGACGCCATCGCGGACGTGCAGTCCCAGATCAACAGGATCGATGCGGAGCTCCTCAAGATGGAGGACCAGAAAACGGATGAGGACCTGAAGGCTCCGGTCAGCGGGTTCATAAAGACGGTCTATGTGGAAAACGGTTCCACCGTCTCAAATGCCATGGATCAAAACGGCGCCCTCCTCGTCATCACTTCCGATGATGACGCAAGGGAAGTAAGGATCACCGCCCTCTCCGGAGACGTGAAGGAAGTCCATGTCGGCGAAGGCAGCCACGTCTCCCAGGGCGACAGTCTCATCACGCTCCGCGCCGTGCAGGACGAAGTGAACCGCGGGAAGCTTCTGACACAGCGCGAGGAGCTCACAGGTCTGATGAACGTGCTCTACGATCTCTCCAGAACGGATGAGATCACTTCCGACCGCGCGGGAATCGTGCGCGAGATCTACGCGAAGGAAGGCGAGACACTGACGGATGCCTCGTCTCTCCCTAAGGATACGGGCGTTTCCGCAAGTGTTCCCGCGCAGGATCCGGTCTCTTATTTCTCCTCTCTTTTTGGCAGCGGTTCAACCATGTCCACGAAGGGGGCCAAGAGCGCCCTCCAGTCGATGTTCCTTTTTGTGGACTCCTCCTTTGAAGTCTCTCCGGACGGCGGGGAGGAACAGGGCGATGGCACGTCCATTGCGGACGATCCGGGAGGGCAGTACCCCGCAGGTCCGGATGGGGAAAATGACGGCGCCGGCACGGACGGCTCCTCCCAGACCTTTTCCGGCGGGGACGGCAGCGGTGCCGAGGGCGGATACGACGCGGGAGGTCCGGATTTCTCCTCCGATTCCCCCTACATCACCGAGGGGGATTTCGACCCGGGTGCAGGCAGTGACGCCGTGGAGGAAGGGGTCGAAATCGAAACCCCGGACGGCAGAGACACCCTGCCGGATTCCTCGGGCGCAGATGCGCCTGACGCCGGGAACATTTTTCTGAGCGGTCCGTTCTTCCTGCCGATCCGCATGCCGGCGGCGGGGTCGCTCCCGATGCAGCTTGAAGAAGCGGCCTCCTATTTAAGCGGAGCCGTCTACTCCATCACCTCCCTTAACTGGAACATCGGTCCGGACCAGGTATTTGAGCCGGGCGGCCGCTATACCGCCTCTGTGACGCTGAGGACAAACACGGACAACCACGTGTTCCTAAGTGACGCATCCGCCCAAAACGGAGTGGTCGCCCTGGGCATAAGTTCCTTCGACTGCTCCGCCTCGGACAGCGACGGCGACGGGCTGCTTGAGGAGATGCATGTCGATATGTTTTACCCTGCACTTGCAGGTGCACCCAGCGGGAACACAGCCGCAAGCGACGGGAACGCAGCCGTAAGCGACGATAACTTAAATAGCACTCCGTCAGTGGATCTCAACAACCTGCAGAACCTCTCCGATCTCATCGGGGGCGGCACCGGCATGCCGGATCTTTCTTCTTACCTCAACCCAAACGGGATCGGCGCGGAGGACCTGGCAGCACTTTTGGGAAACAGAACAGGCGGAGAGAATTCCGCGTCTCTTCTTCCCCTCCTCTCCCTCCTTCTTGGCGGCACGGATCTCTCCTCGCTTCTTCCGGCCGGGACTTCCGGTCAGAGTATCGGACAGAGTATCGGACAAAGTCTCGGCCAGCTCATTTCCCAGGGACTTGGCGGACTTGATCTCGCCACGCTCCTTGGCGAAGGGATGAACGGCCAGTCTCTTTCACAGCTCCTCACTCAGATGCTGAGCGGCACGGACATCCAAAGTCTCATCGGCGCGGGGCTTTCGGGGCTCGGAAATAATGCGGGCCTTGCCGCTCTGTTGGGACTTGCCGGAGACAGCGGGCTTGGCGATCTTTCGTCTCTCACGGGTTCCCTTGATCTTAGCGGGCTTTCCGCCGATTCCCTCGCCGGCTCCGTCTCCGGCAGTGTCTCCGCCGCGGGACTCACCGCTTATGCCGATGCGCCTGCATTTTCCATCGCGGGAGCGGAGAAAATGGACGTCACCATCGGAATCAACGAGCTGGACATTCTCGCCATCGCGAAGGGGCAGTCAGCCGAAGTGACGATGGACGCCATCGAGGGGGAGACATTTGACGGGATCGTCACGGAGATCTCGAAAACCGGAACGAACACCGGCGGCGTGACGAAATACCAGGTCACCGTTGAGATCGGCCGGGATGACAGAATGCGCCCGGACATGAGCTGCACCGTGTCGATTCTCGTAGATGAGGCGATGGGCGTGAACGTCGTTCCCACTGCCGCCGTCTTCACGGAGCAGGGCAAAAACTACGTGTACACATCAAAGGAGGACGACGGCACTTTGAGCGGGAAGACCGAGATCGGAACCGGAATCGCCGACGGAGAATACGTGGAGGTTCTGACCGGGCTTGCAGACGGGCAGACGGTCTATTACCGCAATAAGGCCGTGAACTATTTGGATCTGATGGTGGGAAACCGGGATGATTGAGTTTATCGATGTCAGTAAAGTATACCAGATCGGGGACACGGAGGTGCGCGCCCTCGATCACGCTTCCATGCGCATCGGTGACGGCGAATTCGTCAGTATCATCGGGCCCTCCGGATCGGGAAAGTCCACACTCATGAACATCATCGGGTGTCTGGATCTCGCAGACGAAGGGAAGTACCTCCTCGACGGGCAGGAGATCCGCGACTACACGGAAGGAGAGCTGGCAAAGATCCGCAACAGGAAGATCGGATTTATATTCCAGGATTTCAACCTTCTCCCGAAGCTGACCGCCTACGAGAATGTGGAGCTTCCCCTCATCTACCAGCGCGCCCCGCACTCCGTAAGAAAGCGCCAGGTTGAGGAGGCTTTGAGGCGCGTCGGCCTCTATGAGAGGCGCTACCACAAGCCGACGGAGCTGTCCGGGGGCCAGCAGCAGAGAGTGGCCATCGCGCGCGCACTCGCCACGAAGCCTTCCCTCTTCCTGGCAGACGAGCCGACCGGCAATCTGGACCAGAAGACGGGCAGGGAGCTGATCGAGCTCTTCCATCAGCTGCATGAGGCCGGCAATACCATCGTCCTCATCACCCACGACGGAAATATCGCGAAGGAGGCGGCCCGCAGCATCAAGATTCTCGACGGTCACGTCTCGGATATCCTGGACCGCTCCGAGATTGAGGAGGTGGTCTGATGCTCTTTCAGTCCATGAAAATGGCCCTTGCCTCCATCCTCTCCAACAAAATGCGCTCCTTTCTTACCATGCTCGGAATCATCATCGGCGTTGTCGCGCTCATCGTCCTTGTCTCCGTCGTGAGAGGAGCCACGGGAGAAGTGACGGATGCAGTCTCCGCCCTCGGCACGAATCTCCTGTCCATCCAGATTCTGGACGACAAGGGGAGGGCGATCTCCGTCCGCGAGCTTGAGGATCTCCGCCGCTTCCCGGATCTTTCGGAGGTCGCCCCGATTGGCCGCGACATCGCAGATATCCGTTACAATTCCAAAACCGACACGGCGTCGGTGACCGGAACGACCTCCGGCTACACGCAGATTCAGAAGCAGGAGCTCGCGTGCGGGAGGAATATCCAGGGGCCGGACGAGGACAACCACCTCAATGTGGCTGTCATCAACTATGAGACGGCCCGGAGCATCCTGTCCGCCGAAGACGCAAGGGACGCTCTCGGCAAGGAGATCTACTTAAAGGGCATCCCCTTTCAGGTGATCGGCGTGACGGAGAAGGAAGATGAGGATATGCAGATGTTTGAGACCACCGTCTACTCCGCGATGATTCCCTATACTTCGCTCATGAGGCTGTCGGACAGCGTCGGAGGCGGCGTGCGCTCCTTCGTGGTAAGCGCGGTGAGCGACGACCGCCTCAGCGCTCTCGAGAGCGAGATCGGGAACTGGCTGGACACACGGCTCAGTCATGACAGGGAGGCCTTCACGCTCATCAATATGTCCAGCATCATGGGAGCCATGGACCGGATCATGAATACCATGACTGCCCTGCTCGGCGGAATCGCCGCAATCTCCCTCCTTGTGGGGGGCATCGGCATCATGAACATCATGCTCGTCTCCGTCACGGAGCGCACCCGCGAAATCGGAATCCGGAAAGCCATCGGCGCCGGCGAGGGAAGCATCCTGCTGCAGTTTCTGATCGAAGCGCTCATGCTCTCCCTTTTGGGATGCGCCCTCGGGGTCGCCGCCTCGTTCGGCATCCTGTGCCTCATCGGCTTCTTCTCGGGGCACCATTTTTCGATGAGCCCGCAGATCATCACTCTGGCCACGGGATTCTCCCTCTTCATAGGGATGATCTTCGGCATCTATCCCGCCCGCAAGGCGGCCAGGAAGAAGCCGATCGACGCGCTCCACTATGGGGGATAACGCTTTATGTGACGATCGCGGGGAATGCAGAGCATCCTTTCGTGCGGGGGTATTCCGGATGAGTTCGTGGTGCATGCATGGTGTGCAAAGCATCCTTTCGTGGGAGGTATAACAGCTGCCGCTTCCTTTCAGCATATAAAAAGGAGACAGGAACCCGGTAGGATCCCTGTCTCCTTTTTTTCCGGCATGTGCCTTTTTGCACATGCTTCTCTTTTTTCTTCCGGTGCTCAACTGACCTTTCGGATCAGATCTGAAAACTCCAGCGCCTTTCCCAGGTCTCCGTCCGCTTTCAGTTCTCCGCTGTCATAGGCCTTGCCAGGATCCAGCTCGCCGTCGATGAGCTTTAAGAAGTCATCGCCGCTGATCGTGATGGAGCACTGCCGGTCGTAGTACTCATAGGGCTCCACATGGATGCAGCCGTCTTTTACTTCGACGTAGAAAACGCCCTCTCCCTCACCGACGATGTTGATCTGGACGGCCATAAAGCCGACTCCTGAGATATCCGCCTTCTTTGCCATCTCTCTGGCAGTTTCCAAAATCTGTGTAAAAGTCATATTTTCCCCCTTGTGATATCCTATAAGAGACGCCCTTTCTCTCCCGTCTGGTTCCTCTTGATCTTTCTGGAAGTAGTCTTGTCAAAGTCCCTGTCCCTCAGCCTCAGCCTCACGATGCGCCTCGTCTGCGGCACGGATTTGTTGATCTCCTCCACCTTCTTCCGGAAGAGCTTCTCGGCCTTGTCGGCATATTCGGGATACGGATAGACCTCAGCCGTGATCTGCTCGCCCTCCGAGTACACCATGACCTCGGAGAGCCACTCGCACCCGAGAAAGCGGTTCTCGAGTTCCTCAGGAGATACGTTTTCACCGTTGCTTAAGATGATGAGGTTCTTGATGCGCCCGGTGATGAAGATGTGATCGTCCTTCACGTACCCGAGATCTCCTGTCTTCAGCCACCCGTCCTCCGTAAAGATCTCTCTCGTCGCCTCCTCGTTGTGGTAGTATCCCATCATGACCGACGGGCTCTTCGCCTGGATCTCCCCGTCGACGATCCGCACCTGGCAGTTCTTCACGATTCTGCCGACGTCGTCCGCCGAAGAGGGATCATCGAGGCTCGACGAAGAGATCCTCGGGGAGCACTCCGTCATGCCGTATCCCTGCGTCATCGGGATTCCCATCTTCTCATAGGCCCGGATCAGCTCCGGCGCCAGATAGGCTCCGCCGCAGAAGATCACGCGGAGGTCCTTTCCGAATACCTTCTGCCCGATCAGCTTCAGGGGAATGAGCGGATTTTTCTTTTTCTCCGCAAGAATCTTGTGATAAATGGTCTCCGCGATGAGCGGGACGAAGAGCATCATGGTCGGCTTAAAGAGGGCGATGTTCTGAACGACCCTCATGAGCGAGTCGTTGATGCACAGCGTTGCGCCGTATCTGAGTGAGAGCAGCAGGTCGCAGGTGATGCAGTAAGCGTGGTGAATGGGCAGCACGCTCAGCATCACATCATGTTCATCGCCCTCGTTGTCGCAGCAGTAGGCGTTGTCGATCAGGTTTCCGTGCGAGAGCATGACTCCTTTGCTCTTCCCGGTCGTCCCCGATGTGTACAGGATGCAGGCGCACTGGGCCGGATCGAGAGGCAGCTGCTCTCCCGCCTCCTCCCTCTCAAGGACCTCATTTAAGGACAGCACCCCGTCCGCCGGGCTCAGGCACACATACGCGGTGATCCCTGGGTACAGCTTCCTGATCTCATCGATCTTTCCCTGAAAGCGCTTGTCGTAGAAAAGAACGGTCACATCCGCCCGCATGAGGTTGTCGGCCATCTCCTCGGCGGAGAGCAGCGGGTCGATGGGCACGGCGATGTGGCCGCCGGTCATGGTTCCGAGGAAGGCTGTGATGCAGGCGATGCTCGACGACGAGATGATGCCGGCATGGACCGGCCTCTCCCCCTCATTTGACAGGAAGGAAGCAACTTTCAGAGTGTCCGTCCGAAGCTGTGAAAATGTCCTCTCGGCGATGCCGTCCTTTCCTGCCTTTTCACGGAGATGCACTTTGCCCGGCCTTTCTTTCGCAGCACTCGTCAGGAGGTCGCCAATGGTCTTGATACTTGTGTTCTCCATACTGTTTCATCCTTTACCGAAGAAAACTCATCAGCCCTGTTTCTTTTTGATGTACTCGATGACATCGTCCACGGTGCTGATATCCGCAAGCTCCTCCTCGACCACGGTGATCCCGAACTCTTCCTCGATGTCGCCCATCATGCTCATCACGGCAAAGGACGTGAGCCCTAACTCCTCAACGAGCTTCGTTTCGCCTTTTATCTCATCCGGTTCCACTTCCGCGTAGCGAACAATAATATCCTTTAACTTGTCCAGCATGTTATTCCTCCTTCTTTCAACTATATAAGCGGTGCCGCATGGAAAAACCGGATCACATCCAGTTAAGGATCTCCCCGATCGTGCGGCTGGGATCCTCGAGGCCGTAGAACAGCGCCCTGCACAGATAGAAGTAGAATTTCTCAAGCTCGTCCTCGGACACCTCATTTTTCTGGTACTCGAGGTGGAAGGAGAGCCCGTTGTCCGTGGGCCTGTGCATGACGGTCACATAGAGGTGCTGCATGGCGACGCCGTTCGTGTACCACATGCTCTTGAAGTTCATGTCGGGTATATTCTTTCCCTTGAGAGCTGTAGCCGACATGGCCTGATAGGTGAGCGTCGTGCAGTCGTACGACGTTCCCTGCGGCACGCCGTATCTGGCGCCCACCTCGCCCATGTACAGGATCGGGTCATAGTTGGCGTGCTTAAGGAGCGCATTTTCTTTCGCCTGGACGATCTTCAGGGCATCCATGAAGGTGGTCTCGGGTTCAATGACCGTGCGCAGCGGCCAGAAGTGGATTCTCGTTCCGCCCGACTGCGACTCAAGGAGCGTGCCTCTCCTCGCGACGGCGTTCTTCACGCTGATGTCCTTCTCTCCCCCGGAGAACTTCGAGAACACGGTGCGGAGGCCGAGAAGCAGGATCACGGCCACAGGGACGCGGTTCTTCCGGCTGAACTCCAGGATTCTGCGGCTCGGCTCATCCTCCAGCTCGTAGACCTTGATGTCCGCTTCGATGTCTCCCGTGGGATAGCAGGCGCGAAGAGACGGGTTCTTCATGGCCTCGCGGAGCTCAAGCAGGCGGTTTCTTGCGGAGAACGGAGTATAGATCGGCTCGCTCTCTTCGAGCTGCTTCTCCCAGTACTCCTTGTCGCGCAGCATGGCAGGGCTGTTCTCTTCATAGGCGAGGTCGATCTTAAGCTGCTTCAGGTAGCTCTTCGGCGGCTTCGGGGCCTCGACATTTTCAAACTTCTTTGAGCAGTAAAGCTGCAGGACATAGCTGTAGAAGGATATGATTGAAGAGGAGTCCATCGTCATGTGATGGACCTTCATGTAGAGTCCTTCGTAGTTGTTCGGCAGGCGGATCAGAGTGATCTCATTCATCGGGCCGCCGTCCATATGGAACGGGATGCGGCTCCATCTCCTCATCTCCTCGTGGGCGTCCTCCTCCCTCCAGTGGGCAAAGTCCATAAAGCGGATCTCGCGGTCCTCCTTCGGGACGAGATACTGGACGGGATTTCCCTCCTCATCCATGTTGATGCGAAGACGCATCGCTTCGAACTTCTCATACCCGTCATAAATGCATTCTCTCAAGGTGTCGAAATCCGTCTGGCCGTATTCGATGTAAAAGCCGGTTGCGATGTTCAGAAGTTCCTCCCGCTTGCACGCCGAGACGGTATAAAAATGTATTCTCTGGGCAGCGGTGAGGGGGTAGGTCTGCATGACAGCTCCGTTAAAACTTATTTCCTTCATGGGCGGTCTCCTTTCGGTTAATCATTGCGGATCGCCGTTTTTCTTGTGATCAGATGTCTTTTAAAAACTCTCTTTCCGTGTCCTCATACAGTTTCGTATCTTCAAATATGCTGGACCCGTGTCCCGCATTTTCAACCATCAGCAGTTCTTTCCTTGGGGCCGCGCAGGCCTCAAAATTCTTCATGCTCATCCAGGTCGGCACGAACTTGTCTTCCTTTCCGTGGATGAAGAGAACCGGGACGCGGCATGATTTCATCGCATCCAGCGTGGAATACTCGTCGAATCTGTAGCCTGCAGCTTTCTTCGATAACATGCTGGTGAGGCTGATGATCGGGCCTGTGACCGGCACATGGTAGTTCTTCTTCATGACGTGGGAGAAAATGTCGGCCGGCGAAGTGTATGCGCAATCGGCAATCACGGCGCTCACGTTCTCCTCGATCTCCCGGATGCCGAGAGCCATAAGGACGGTCGCAGCTCCCATGGAAGTTCCGTGAAGAACGATCTTCAGATTGCCGCCGAAGCGGGCCTTCGCGTACTCGATCCATCTGCGCGTGTCGAAGCGGTCAAGGATTCCGAAGCCGACATACTCCCCTTCGCTCTCGCCGTGAGCCCGGAGGTCGAGCAGAAATACGTCGTAGCCCTCATCGTGGAAAAACTTCGCGTGGGAAGCGTTGTCCACCGCGTGACTCGTAAAGCCGTGATGCAGTATGACGAGCTTCCTTGGCTCTCCTCCTGTTTTCTCCCCGGCTTGTCCCGTCTCTTCCGTCGCGGACCTGGAGATGTCCGTCTCCCCGGAAAGCTCTTTTTCCTCCCCGGAAGACTCTTTTTCCTCCCCGGAAGACTCTTTTTCTTTCCCGGACGGAATGTAGAATGCGTGCAGCTTCAGCCCGTCATCCGAATAGATGAAGACATCTTCTTTCGGCACGCTCTCCATCCACACTCCGACCGGCTCCATCCTCTTTGCGTACTCAGCCATCTTATCTGCATCCGCAAATTCTTCTATGATGTCCTGACTGGTTCCCTTCGGGCGCGGAACCGTCTTATAGAACAGCATCGTCGATGCAACACCCGTTGCAATTCCTGCAGCCGCTCCCACGCCCGCAGCACCTGCGGCAAGAATTTTTTCGGCCGTATCTTTTTCTGCCATATCTCTCCTTTCTAAACTCAAAAGCTCTTCGCCCAGTTGATCAGTGAATTCTGCCAGATATTCTCCTCAACCTCCTTTTTCATCCGGTCAGTTACAGGGCCGTTCTTTGCCAGCTTCTCAAGTATCACAGCCTGGAGCTGCTCCACTGTCATCTGCTCATAAGGGATGGCGCTCAAATCTTCTTTCTCTGCCTGCTCTGCCTTATGCGGATCTGCGCCGTTTTCTTTCCCAAACCCGGTTCCGTCTGGAGAAGCGGCCGGAACCGCACCCGCTCCGGGCAAGGTATTGTCCGGTGTATTGCCCGGCGTATTGCTCGGCGTATTCTCCTTCGTGGAACTCTTTGTGTCGTCCTCCGTATTCTTCTTCGCATTAACCTTTAAATCTTTTTTCTCATCTGTCTTTCGTTCGGCAGCCATCCCTTCATCCGGGCGCTGCAGGTATTCCTTCCCGCCGCCCTTTGCGCTCTCCATGCAGGGAGCATAGATCTCGCCGTCATTTGGAGCGAGGCGGATCTGAAGATACCCGCCCTCCGCTTTTACCTCTCCGCCGTAGATGAGGCCGGTGTATGCGCCGTCTTTTGCCTGTACATTTACCTGCGCTTCCTGGTCGTCGTTGTTGACGGCGACAATCAGACGGCCGCGCCCGTACGCGTACTGCCTGTTCGTCAGGCAGAGCTGCCTGTAGTCGCCATGTGCAAACTCCGAAGCGTAGTCCGCATGAATTCTGCCAAGCGCTGCGATGAGCCTCGTGCAGGGATTCTTCTTTATGTCATCTGTGTGGGCATCCAGATCGATTGCGGGCCGCAGGGAGTCGTCGGAGTACCTCTCCTTCTTCCCCTCGATCCCGAACTCGCTCCCGTAGTAGACCGAAGGGATGCCGGGAAGCGTATACAGCATGATGTGAACCGGCGTATAATGGGCCTTGTTCACAAGCTTCGTGTAGATTCTCTCCACGTCGTGATTATCCACGAAATTATAGAGCTTGATGTGGGGAGGGATCATGCCCAATGTGCGGTTCACGGTATGCGCAATCTCAAAGAAATTGTGGTCGTTCATGCCGCTGTAGAGTCCCTTGTGGAGGGCGTAATTCGTCACGGAGTGGAGCGTATTCTCATTGGCCCACCTGGAGTAATCGCCGTGGATGACCTCCCCCATGAGCCAGAAATCCGGTTTCACTTCATCCGCCGTGCGGCGCAGGTCCTTCATGAAATCGAAGTCCAGCACATCGGCCGCGTCGAGCCTCAGGCCGTCGATGTCAAATTCCTTCACCCAGAAGCGGATCACATCGCAGATGTAATCCCTGACAGCCGGATTCCGCTGGTTCAGCTTGACGAGGAGATTGTAGCCTCCCCAGTTTTCATAGGAAAACCCGTCGTTGTACTCGTTGTTTCCATAGAAGTTCACGTTGCAGTACCAGTCCCTGTACGGAGAGTTCTCACGCTTCTCCAAAAGGTCCTTGAATGCGAAGAAGTCACGCCCGGTGTGGTTGAAAACGCCGTCTAAAATCACACGGATTCCTGCCTCGTGGCACTTTTTCACAAAGTCAGTCAGATCCTCATTGATCCCGAGTCTTCCGTCCAGCTTTCTGTAGTCCGTAGTCTCGTAGCCGTGCCCCACGGACTCGAAAAGAGGACCGATATAAAGAGCAGTGAACCCCATCTCCTTTAAATGGGCGATCCAGGGAGTCAGTAAGCGCAGCCTGTGTACTGTTTCTCCGTAATCATTTTTTTTCGGAGCGCCTAAAAGCCCCAGCGGATAAATGTGATAAAACACTGCCTCTTCATACCAAGCCATGAATCAAACCTCCTCATTCTTTTCGCATGCTCAAATAGCGGTGACTGTTCAGCACCAGATCAGGGTGTCCACTTTGGACAGCAGTTCCTCAATCTTCTCAAGGCAGATCTCAATCCTCTTCCGGTCGCTGTGTGAGAGGGCCTTTTTCTTTCGAATCTTGCGGATCAGGCGGCTGTAGCCGAG
>CADCPJ010000018.1 GCA_902803245.1 uncultured Lachnospiraceae bacterium
AAACATCTGATAATATAAGCGATTTCAAGGAGAAAAATAAGGAATCCTGTTGACCTGAATTATGTCAATATTGATATGACCTCCTGCGCATGCCTCTGTGCGTCACGCCGGGCACAGCGCGCCGTCATTCATCCGCAGCTTAGCGTCCGCATAGGAGAGCGATTCAAGATCATGTGTTGCTATGAGTACCGCAGCTCCCTCATCAGGGCTCCCGCAATCACGTCTTTTTTGTTCCTCTTCATGGCGGGCACACCTCATTTTCCGAAATTCTCGTTGACGATTTCCCGGGACACCCGCCCGTGCTCGAGCACGATGGTGCGCTGTGCGGCCTCGGCCACTTCCGGGTCATGCGTGACGACAATCAGGGTCGTGCCCTCATTGTGGAGCTGCCTGAAGAGGTCGAGGACGATGTTCTCGTTCGTCTCGTCCAGGTTTCCGGTCGGCTCGTCGGCGAGGATGAGCTCCGGATGGTTGATGAGTGCGCGGGCGACGCAGACGCGCTGCTGCTCTCCTCCGGAGAGCTGGCTCGGAAGGTGCTTTGCCCTTTCCCTCAAGCCCACGCGCTCCAGCGCCTCGAGGGCCTCCTCCTCGTCCGGCATGGAGTGGTAGTACTGGCTGACCATGATGTTCTCCACGGCCGTCAGGTACGTGACCATATGAAACTGCTGGAAGATGAGTCCGATCTTGTCCCTCCGTATATCCGTCAGTTTCTTCTGGGGCTCCCTGGAGATGTCCACGCCGTCCAGGAGCACTTCCCCGAGGGAAGGCTTGTCCATGCACCCGATGATGTTCATCATCGTGCTCTTTCCTGAGCCGGAGGGGCCCATGATGGCCACCCACTCCCCTTTTTCCACTTTGATGCTGACATCGTTCAGCGCCTTTAAGTCCCCGTAGATCTTGGAGACATTCTTCAGCTCAAGCAGAGCCATATCCTTATTCTCCTTTCAGTACAATTGCAGGGTCGATCGCCACGGCGCGCCGGATCGGCAGCTGGCATGAGACGGCCGCAACCGCCATGGATACGATAATCGTCACAGGCAGGAGCAGCACCTGGAATGTGATCGACGATCCGAACACATTGATGCTCACGATCTGGGCAAACACGAAACCCATCACAGCCCCCATAAGTCCGCCGAGACCTCCGAGGAACACCCCTTCCCCCAAAAACTCGCTCCGTATGGAGCGGTCCGAAGCTCCAAGGGCCTTCCTTAAGCCGATTTCCCTTCTCCTTTCAGATACCACGGCCATCATTGTCGTCGACACGGAAATCATGGTGAGAAGAAGCACGACCGCAGTGACAAGGAATACGAGTGCCTGCAGTTTTCCGAGTACAGAGGCCTCCGAGCGCGTGACCCTTTTTACGAGGCGCGGATTCACTCCGATCCCCGCATCCGCGATGGAGCTGACGATCCCCTCCAGTTCATCGGCCTCTCCGAGGACGGAGAGCTCGGCCACATCGAGAAGGTCATCTCCCACAAGTCTTTTCAGGTCGGTGAGCGTCATGTAGATGTAGGACTCCTCCTCGCCTCCGGTCGAGAGGATTCCGGACACCGTAAAATGCTCCGTGTTCTCCACGGGAGCGGCATTTTCGCCGGATGACGCCCCGTTCACCGCATCGATCACCGCCTGCGAGGAGATCGTCGCTCCCGAGACGGCGTCAATGCCGCTCATCTCTTCATTTTCCGCGTCCTCTCCTTCCAAAGAGGAGCCGGAGAGGTGAAGGGGCAGGGTTTTTCCGACAAACTGCTCAAGAAATGCCTTGTCCTCTCCGACCATAGAACCGATTCCGGGGGTCTGGGACGAGGCGTCCACCTTGATGGAAGTGATCCTGCCTTCCTCATCGAGAACCGTCTCGACACTTAAAACCGCCTTATTGAACCCCTCCGCGCTGCCTTTTTGCGGGACGCCCGCTTCCCTCTCTTTCGGGGCGCCGTCTCCGGAAGAAGAAGTTCCTTTGTAGGACAGTTCGATCACGCTGCCCTCTTTCAGCCCGATGGTTTCGGCAATTTCTTTCCCCACAAGGATCTCGCGCGTCT
This sequence comes from uncultured Lachnospiraceae bacterium, assembly GCA_902803245.1. Classification (GTDB taxonomy): domain Bacteria; phylum Bacillota; class Clostridia; order Lachnospirales; family Lachnospiraceae; genus Chordicoccus. The sequence goes on from CADCPJ010000018.1 coordinate 2,037, forward strand.
TCTCCGGATAACTGCCCTCCACGCTGAAATAGGGACTGGTTTTTTGAATCTGGGAGAAGTCTGTGCCTGCTCCGGTAAATGACTGCTGCCGGGAAGGCATGTCCAGCCTGACATACCGGTAGGGCGCGGCCCCGACGATCTGCGATTCGGGGATCATCCGAAGAGCCTCCTCAAGCTTCTCCTTCGTAAACGGAGTCTCCCCGTCCGGCAGAAGAATCATATTTGCTCCGTACGAGCGGAACTGCGCTCCCATCTGCCTCGGCACGTCAAAGTAGATCGTGACGAGGCCGGACAGGATTGTCGCTCCCACCGCGATGGAAAGAAGTGCAATCAGCATGCGTGACCTTCGCCGGAGCAGCGAGGCGGTGATCATTCTAAGGAACATCTTCCTCTTTGTCATCATTCTTTACTGTCCTCCATGCAGCACTTCAGCAGGCCGGAGCCTTAAAACCATGCGGATCGCGGGAAGGCTCCCCGCGAGGGTGACCAGAAATATGAGGGCCGCGACAATGGGAATGACTTTGACCTTCATTGTAATGGCCGATCCGAAGACGCTGCGGCCGATCAGCTGCGCAAAACCGAATCCCAGAAAATACCCCGCCACACCGCCGAGCAGCGCAGTCACAAGAATCTCCGCCATGATGACGCCCGTGATGGACCGGTCCCTGGCCCCAATCGCCTTTAAGAGACCGATCTCCTTGGAGCGCTCCATCATGCTCGCGGTCACTAGGTTGCTGATTCCGAGGGCGGCGCCGATCAGGCTGAGGATGGTGATCAGGATCATGAGAAGCTGCGTCTTGTCAAGAATCGCCCCCTCGCCCTCCGCGACCTGTTTTACGGCGCTTGCGGAAGAACCCGGAATTGCCTCCTGGATCTGATAGCAGATGGCGCTGACATAAGCTGTGCAGTACCACGTCTCATAGTCGCGGCTGCTGAGGGCCGCGGGGTTGCGGGCCGCCCGCTTCGCAAGATCATTGTCCGGCGTAGTGAGGGCCGACACTTCCACGGTCGAGACCTTTCCCTCCCTGCCCGTCATCTCCTGGACAAGGCTTAAGGGTGCGTAAATCTCATTGTCCTCATCCCCTCCCGCGTCATAGATCCCGCATATGAGGACCTCTTTGTCTTTGCCCGGGACGCTCAGCGTGATCCGGTCGCCGGCTTTCCATCCTTCCTCCTCTGCCAAAAGAGAGCCGGCCATCACCGATGAAGCGGCAGCTTCGTCGGACTCGTCGAGCCAGGCCCCGTCCGTGATGTCCCACCAGGACCTCATGTCCCGGATTCCGGCGTCCAGTTCCTCTCCGGTGGGCAGTGAGAGGTGATGGTTGAACCAGCTCCCGGTCACGCGAACGCTCCTGCCGTCTTCAAGCGTGGCTTCCGTCTCCAGAAACGGCGTGAAATCGACGATATTAAAGGCCCAGAATATGGTGTTTAATTTCGGCAGGTCCTCTTCATTTAAGTAGGACACGCTCAGCTGTTCCCCCTCGCCGGCATCGTAGATCTCCGTAAGGAGGGAGGAATCCTTCGGCTTCACGACGATATTTGCGCCGTACGCCTTCAGTTCC
>CADCPJ010000019.1 GCA_902803245.1 uncultured Lachnospiraceae bacterium
AGACCGAATCCTGATGGCGGAGGGATGCACCCATCACCGGCAGTGCGGAGACATCGGGACCGTGAAGATTCCCGGCTGGCTTAAGAAACACAGCGGCGCGGACCTTATCTTCGACACCTGCTCCGGCACGGAATTCCCGGAGGATCTGAGTACCTATGCCGCCGTCATCCACTGCGGCGGCTGCATGACGACAGAGCGGGAGGTGCTCTATCGCATGAAGTGCGCCGTCGACCAGGGAGTCCCCTTCACGAACTACGGAATTGCCATCGCACATATGACAGGGATCCTGTAGCGAAGCGTCCGGGTCTTTCCGGAGCTGAGCCGTATCATGAAGCGCTGAATCAACTGTCAAAACAGAGTTTTAAGGAGAAGGAAATGCAAATGGAAGCCCTGCTGAAAAAGCTGGACGAGCGGCACTCCCTCACTCTGGATGAGTACGAGTACCTCATTGAAAACCGCACGGACGAGATTGCCAGGGAAGCGGCAGAGCGCGCGGTCCGCACCCGGAAGGAGATCTACGGAAGCAGCATTTTCACGCGCGGGCTCATCGAGATCAGCAATTACTGTAAAAATGACTGCCTCTACTGCGGCATCCGCAGGAGCAACAAAAGCTGCAGCCGCTACCGCCTCCCCCCGGAAGAGATTCTCGCCTCGGCGGAAAATGGCTATGGCCTGGGCTTCCGGACATTTGTCCTGCAGGGAGGCGAGGACGCGTATTACACCGACGATCGCCTCGTCCCGCTCCTTAAGGAGATCAAGGCGAGGCATCCGGACTGCGCCGTCACGCTCTCCCTCGGGGAGCGCGAAAGAGAGAGCTATCAGCGCCTCTTCGATGCGGGCGCGGACAGATATCTGCTGAGGCACGAGACGGCAAGCCCCGGGCACTATCGGATGCTGCATCCCCCGGAAATGTCCTTCGAGCACCGCATGAAGTGCTTAAGAGACCTGCGGGATATCGGGTATGCCGTCGGTGCGGGCTTCATGGTCGGATCCCCCGGCCAGACGAACCGGAATCTCGCCATGGATCTCAAGTTCATCGAAGAATTCAGGCCGGATATGTGCGGGATCGGTCCATTTGTCCCGCATCACGAGACGCCCTTTGCGGATAAGCCCCAGGGAACGGTCGGGCTCACCTGTTTCCTCCTGTCTCTCATCCGCCTCATCTATCCCCCGGTACTCCTGCCCTCCACCACTGCGCTCGGCACCATCGATCCGCTCGGGAGGGAGAAGGGAATTCTCGCCGGGGCCAACGTCGTCATGCCGAACCTCTCCCCGGTCGGTGTAAGAAAGCAGTATGAGCTCTACGACGGAAAGATCTGCACCGGGGAGGAGGCCGCCGAGTGCCGGGGCTGTCTCGAAAAAAGAATGGAAAAAATCGGCTATAAAATCGTATCTGAGAGAGGAGATCGAAAATCATGGCAATCTACGACCCAAAATCACTGAAGGCGGAAGAATTCATCAATGATGAGGAGATCCGCGAGACCCTGGCCTATGCAGAGGCCAACAAGAACAACGCGGAGCTGATCGACAGCATCCTCGAGAAGGCGCGCCCCGTGAAGAAGGGAAACGGCTGCACCTGCGCAGGGCTCACCCACAGGGAGGCTTCCGTCCTCCTCGCCACGGAGCTGCCGGACAAGATTCAGAAAATGTACGAAATCGCCGAGGAGATCAAGCTGGCCTTCTACGGCAACCGCATCGTCATATTCGCGCCGCTCTACCTGTCAAACTACTGCATCAACGGCTGCGTCTACTGCCCCTACCATCTGAAGAACAAGCACATCGCCCGAAAGAAGCTCACCCAGGAGGAAGTGCGCGCGGAAGTCATCGCCCTTCAGGACATGGGTCACAAGCGCCTCGCGATTGAAGCCGGCGAGGATCCTGTAAACAATCCGCTCGAGTACATTCTCGAATGCATCAAGACCATCTACTCCGTGCATCACAAGAACGGCGACATCCGCCGCGTCAACGTGAACATCGCGGCGACGACCGTTGAGGATTACCGAAAGCTGAAAGAAGCGGGCATCGGGACATACATTCTCTTCCAGGAGACCTACCACAAGAAGAGCTACGAGGAGCTGCACCCGACCGGCCCGAAGCACGACTACGCGTGGCACACGGAGGCCATGGACCGCGCCATGGAGGGCGGCATCGACGACGTGGGGCTCGGCGTCCTCTTCGGGCTTGAGATGTACAAATACGAATTCGCCGGACTCATCATGCACGCAGAGCACCTCGAAGCCGTTCACGGCGTCGGCCCCCACACCATCAGCGTGCCCCGCGTGAAGCGCGCCGACGACATCGATCCCGATATGTTCGACAACGGCATTTCCGATGAGATCTTTACGAAGATCGCCGCCTGCATCCGCCTCGCCGTCCCCTACACGGGCATGATCGTCTCAACGAGGGAGACGGAGGATGTTCGGCAGAAGCTCCTCCAGGTCGGCATTTCCCAGGTCTCAGGCGGCTCCAGGACATCCGTCGGCGGCTACACCGAGGAGGAGCGCCCTCACGACACGGAGCAGTTTGACGTCTCCGACCAGAGAACGCTCGACGAGGTCGTGAGCTGGCTCATGGACAGCGGCCACATCCCGTCCTTCTGCACCGCCTGCTACCGCGCAGGGCGCACCGGCGACCGCTTCATGTCGCTGTGCAAGAGCGGCCAGATTCTCAACTGCTGCCATCCGAACGCCCTGATGACGCTCGCCGAGTACCTCGAGGATTACGCCTCTCCCGAAACGAAGGAGAAAGGCTACAGGATGATCACCGAGGAACTGGAGAAGGTTCCGAACGAAAAGGTGCGTGAGATCGCGAGACAGAATCTCGAGGATATCCGGAATTCGAACCGAAGGGATTTCCGTTTCTGACCCGGCCATAATAAAAGAGGAGAACTGTAAAACCTACAGTTCTCCTCTTTTTCTCTTTTCAATTTCCGTATTCCAGGGATCCACGGCAGTCGGGAAGCGGGTCGACATCACCGAATCCGGGAACGCCCTGTCCAGCCATCCGTCGATCACGGTGGCCTCGATGGCCCCGTCCGTTCTCGCCTTGTAGCGGTCAAGCGCCATATAGGAGACCGTCAGGTCGATGGCAAGAATAATGAGTGCGGCGGCGGAGAGCCACAGCCCGGTTCTCTTCAGGATCAGGCGGATCAGCTTCTTGATCGGCGGGTAGAACAGCTTGATCCAGATCACGGCCGACAGCCCCCACAGGAAGCTGAAAGCCAGGTTCACGCGGCCGCCGATATTGAGCGTGTAGCCGCTGTAATCCCAGAATTTTTTTCCGAACGCGATCTCGCCCATGAAGGACAGGATATATTCAAATGCAATTCCGCCCGCGGTGCCTATAAGAAATATGTACCAGACAGACCGGTCCTGACTTTTTCTCAGCAGAATCGTCCCGAGGAGTATGCTTAAGCCCCAGACGACAGAGAGCTGCCCAAACACCAGCGAGCTCCTGCTCATCCAGCTCCCGAGCGCAAACCTGCAGAAGATGGTCTCGATGATGCAGCCGAGAAAGGAGCCGATGAGGAATATCCAAAGGACCTCCCTGTACTTAAGCTTCTCGGGCTCCGAGCCCGGTTTTCTCTGAAGGGCCGCATCCTTCTCCACATGTTTGTGGAAAAGCGAGGCAATCTGATCGCCCACACGGAAAGTGAACGCGTGCAGCCTTGCATGCCAGCGGCGGAGAACTCCGAATCCGCCCTGACTCCTCTCCGCAGGGAGAAGGGCTCCGATGACATCGATCGCCATGAGGAAGCAGAAATACCCGATGACCGCATAAGGCACCACGCGGGGCAGGGAGTCATAGACCGAGATGAGAAAGTCATTGAACCAGTCCACGATGATGAGGCCGGGCACCCCGAAGAACAGGCAGTAGTGGAGGCAGAGATCTCCCCCGATATTCACCGGCCTTCCGGTATAATCCCACCAGCGGTCTTTTCCGAAGATCCTCAGGATTTTCACAAGAAGGAACTGAATGAGCGTTCCCGTCGCGGTGCAGGCCAGATAGAGCAGAAACGGCGACTCCCTTAAACCTCCAAATGCCGCGGTCATGGTCACGGCCGCGATCCCGTAAGCATAACAAAAAGGAGCAGACAGGAATCCCCTGCCCGCATACGGCTTCCGGTTCAGCGATGAGACTATGACCTCAGTGAGCCACCCCGCGAAGGAATATAT
>CADCPJ010000020.1 GCA_902803245.1 uncultured Lachnospiraceae bacterium
AGCTCGTCGCATCTAACGTTCATGGGATTGCCGGCGTGGCCCCTGACCCATTTCCACGTGATGCTGTGCGGCTCCGCCGCTTTTAACAGGCGCTCCCACAGATCGACGTTCAGCACGGGCGTCCGGTCCGCTTTCTTCCAGCCGCGCTTCAGCCAGCCGTCGATCCACCCCGCATTGAAAGCGTCCGTCAGATACCTGGAGTCGGAGAAGAGCTCCACTTCGCAGGGACGGTTCAGGGCCTCGAGGGCCGCGATCGCCGCCATGAGCTCCATGCGGTTGTTCGTCGTCTTCGGAAACCCCTCCGACAGTTCCCTCGTGTGAGTGACTCCCTTCGGGTCTATGTAGGTCAGAACCGCCCCGTAGCCGCCCGGGCCGTCGGGATTTCCCCTCGCCGCTCCGTCCGTGTAGATCGTCACTTTCATCATCTCTTAAAGCCTCCATTCCCCGTCGGAAAGGAACCTCTCCGTCATCTTTGCGGCGCGGTCCGTCACCTCATTCGGATAGCCCATGGCAGAAAGGAGCCGGATGGCATTTCCGGACTCCGCCCTTCCCTCTTTCAAGAGATAGTCGAAGCTTAAGTCCGCATCCTTCGTGCTCTCCTGAAAATGAAGATTCCTGTAGCTGTCCTCAAGAAGATAGGACAGCTCGATGTCGTGGGTCGCCGCAAAGAGCAGCGTGTCCCTCCTTGTGAGGGACGAAAGGATCTGGGAGGAGGCGGCGATGCGCTCGACCGTGTTTGTCCCCCTTAGGACTTCGTCCACAAAGGCGAGCACGGGAGGCCCCCCCTCTTCCGCCGCGTCCATAATGCGCTTCAGAGACCGGATCTCAACGACAAAGTAGCTCTCCCCGCCAAGGAGGTTGTCGGTGAGTGCGATCGAGCTCAGAATACGGAAAAATGGCGCCCTGTACCTGGAGGCCGGAGCAATCCCGATACTTTGCGCTAGAATTGCGGACAATGCGACGCCCTTTAAGAACGTGGACTTTCCGGAGGCATTTGACCCGGTAAGGAGGACGTTCTTCGAGGTGTCAATCGTATTTCTTACGGGGGATGAAAGAAGCGGGTGGCCCATGTTCTCAATGAGAATCGAGGCACCTTCAGATTCCCCGCCCTCCGTCAGAATCTCAGGCCTTGCCGAGACCTCCATCGACGAGATGTAAGAGGCGGCCGATAGTGCCGCGTCGATCGATCCGATCGTCTCTAAAAGCCCGATCACATCCTCCTCGTGGCTGCTCACGGATGCGAGCATCTTGTCGAAGCGGATGAGGTCCACGTGAAAGAACAGCTTGACGTACTCCAAAAGCCCGTCAAGGATTCCCGTGTTGACGCCTCCTCCGGAAGTGATGAGATAAGAACCCCGCTTTACCGGAGCGAGCCTGTCAAGAAGGCTGCGGATTCTCTCCCTCTCCCCGGCAAAATGAGTTTCACTTAAGGCAGGAAGCAGCTTCTCCCCTCCTCTCATGAGGTGGAGAACCGCCCGGAAGCCGCCAATCGTCGCCTTCGTCTCCTCCTTCATCGACACGTGTACGCGGTAATCGACAAGAAGAAGCGGTATGAGAGCGATCACCGCGGCGACAGGCCGGAAAAAGAGGAGGGCGATGGCCGCGGCAGTCAGGATTCCAAGAAGCAGATACTTTCCCTTTCCGATCGGGGCCGCACCTTTTAGCGAAGCGATATAGTGAAAGAAAGAGCCGCCTCTTAAAAATCCCGTCTCAAGGAGGGCCTCGGAGACTTTGAGCCGGTCGTCCTCATGCTCTAAGAAGAAGTCCTCGCGGGCGATTCTCTCCTTCAGCGCAGCTTCGTCTTTGAGGGGATGCCTCAGATAAGAATAGAGGACCTCCGTTCCCGGTGAGCTGAGCGCCCCTCCGGCTATGATGGAGAAGAGACGGTTAAGATCGGTGTCCTTGGCGGTGATGTCGTCGACGGAAGTCATCTTGTCCGCCTCATCGTCCAGACTGTCGGAATACTCCCGGATGCTCTTTAGCTCTTCCGCTAAAAATTGCCGGGGATGCCCGCATCCCCAGCTCTCTTTGATCTGTTTTTGAAATTCGCGCGCCTTCGCCCTCTTCGCGTTCACGATCATCAGCGCAAATGCCGCTGTGATGAGAAGGAAGACGGACAGGACGGCAAGAAAACCGGCATTTGCCATGGTGTCCTCATACTGTACAGGTTGACATGGATTCCTGCCCTCATCTCAAAGGCACTGATAATAGTGTCTTAAAATGCCGGGCAGCTGCTGTTTATTGTCGCAAACGGAATTGCCTTTCTTTACGCAGAACACTTCGCTTTCCCTATATGCAGTGAAACGGAGCAATTGCCTTCGGCCCGGAGTTTCGATTCACCGGTACAGGATGCAGATGGTGCCCTCATTCAAATGCACTCAAACTGCATATTTCTGCAGGAACTCACAGCATTTCACGTGCCTCGACCAGAAGACGGTGTCTCCGACCTGATAGCTGCTGACCGGGTCGGACTGGTCCTTTTTCAGCTGTGCCATGATGTTGTCCAGCGAGTAGTCCCCTGCGCAGCGGTCAAAGATGCGCTTTGCTCCGTTCGGCCCGCCCAGATGGCGGATCTGGCAGTACATGTGGATTGCCCAGGCGTTGCTCGTATAGAGGCTCTTGCAGTCATTCACGAACTGAACCATATAGGACTTGAAGAGGTTGTCCTGGCACTTCTTGCCGATATCCGATGTGATCAGCTTGATCAGGATCTTCTTCTGGGCCGCAGTCGGCGTCCAGTGGGTCGCCACCCAGTCCTTCTGCAGGGCTTTTAGGATCTTGCCCTTTGTGTCAATTGCCTTAAATGCCGCCGGGTTCGCGTTGTAGATGTTCTGAATCAGCTTCTGTCCCTCCACACCGTAGAACTGGGCCCAGCCAAGCGTAATGGTGACTTCGTTGGCGCTGTTGGCATAAGCTCCCTCGTAGGCGGCGTAGTCGCGGTTTCCGTACACCTGTCCGCCGGATTCCACTGCGCCGATGATATTCGTCAGAATGTCGTAATCCCTGCTGTCATTCCAGAGCCTCGTCGAAGTCATGTACTTTCTTTCTGTCTGGGGAACGGACGGGGAAGCTGCCTTTTTCAATGTGAACTTCTGCGCAGAGGTGGCCGCGTACTTGTAGATGCACAGGTTCGCCCTGGCGACGTTCTTCCCGCCCTGGATGTGCAGGACCTTTCTGGAGTATGCGTTCTGGAAGATGTAATACGCTCCCTTTTTGAAGATATACCACCTCTGATAGACGGCGCCGGTGTAGGTATTCTGCTGGACATTGGTCTTGTCCGACTTCTTCCCTCCGGCTGCTTCGAGCACCAGGCCCGAGCGCTGGTTCCTCACGATATAGGTCCCGTCGCCGACCGCCCGGATGTTGAAGATCTGCTTTGATCTCCCGGCGTACTTGTAGAGATAGGCATTCGCGCGGGCGAGCTTCGAGCCGTCCTTGATCGTGATCACGCGGCTCGAGGAGAGCCTCGGATAGAGATAGTAATCCCCTGCTGCCACCTTCGCGTCCGCGCCAAGAGGCGCAGCGAGACCGACTCCGGAGGGAGATGGAAGGTCCGGTGTGTTGCCGGAATCCGGGATCACAACGACATCCGACGGAAGCGGCGTATCGGCAAACACGGATGTCTGAGGGATAGTCATGATGATGCATAACAAAAGTGCGATCACTTTCTTCATAGAAAACTCCTGTCCGCCGTCATTTTCCGGCGCTGCTATACCTTGTCAGGGAGCAATGAATAAGTATTTGTAAATATAATGTAGCACTTTTGTAATATTTATGCAAGTTCTTATTGTATCTAAACTCGAAATGTACTGTCCGGGTGCACCGGCAAGTAAATAACCGTGCTCTGCTGCACATTATTGCAGCTCTTTACCGGTGCTGTGCTGTGGCTTCGAAGGCGTCCCCTGCAGAGTCATTCCTCTAAGCGGCTGCAGGCACATGCGGTATTCCTTAAACGGAATCGCCTGTCCCTCCCACCTTCACCCGCTTAAAGAGCACGGAGCAGAGGAATGCATCCACGGCGCAAAGGCACAGTGACTGCGGAATTCTCGAAACAAACGTGGCGCCAAATGGCATTCCGTACATCACGGACAGTCCGAGAACGGTGAACCCCTGGGATGTGATCAGGAAATTGAGCGCGAGCACAAGGAGGAATTTCAGGTAATACTTTAGGGGCGAGGTCTTTTTTCTCAGGAAGCGGACAAACAGTGCGGTAATGACCCCGTTTAAAACTGCGGACACGGTGATAAACGGATTCGGCGCATAGCCGTTTACGGCACAGCCTATGAGATCTCCGATGAGACCGGTGAGACCGCCTGTGAGCGGTCCGAACCACAGGCCGGACAGAAAGACCGGCACGGAGCCGAATGAGATTCGAAACAGATTCCCGATCGGAATGGACAGAAAGCGGGAAAGAATGACATTTAGCGCAATCAGAACTCCTGCGTACGCAAGAGTACGGGTATTCATTTTCTTCATGGATGGCGGGCCTCCCTGATACTTAAGCTCGCTTCTCGATGCGAATCCTGGAAGTTTTCGTGAATCGTATTATAATCCTGATCTGTAACTATTCAGCACCCCTGAAATCAGAGTGAAAATCAGGCAGAGAACTGGTTTTCTGAATGGTTTTCGCTGTGATTTCGGGG
>CADCPJ010000021.1 GCA_902803245.1 uncultured Lachnospiraceae bacterium
CCGCCCCACAACCTCCGGGAAGTCATAAGCGCGGTCCAGGCTTTCATCAGGGACGACTCCGTGACGAATGAGGACCTCATGCAGTACGTGAAGGGTCCGGACTTCCCGACAGGCGGCATCGTGGTCAACGAGAGCGACTTAAAGGAGATCTATGAGACGGGTCAGGGCAAGGTCAGGGTCCGCGGCAAGGTCGAGATCGAGAAGGGGAAGAACGGGAGAGTGAGCATCGTCGTCACCGAGATCCCTTACACCATGATCGGCGCCGGAATCGGAAAGTTCATGAGCGATGTTGCCGCCCTCGCGGAATCCCGCCAGGCCCCTGACATCGCGGACATCTCCAACCAGAGCTCGAAGGAAGGCATCCGCATCGTCATCGAGTGCAAAAAGGGCACGGACACGGAGAACCTCTGCAATCTCCTCTATAAGAAGACGAAGCTCGAGGACACCTTCGGCGTGAATATGCTCGTGGTGTCGAACGGCCGCCCGGAGACGATGTCGCTTAAGCAGGTCATCGAGGCCCACGTGGACTTTCAGTTCGAGATCGCCGACCGGAAGTACGAGAACCTCCTCGCGAAGGAGCTGGAGCTAAAAGAGATTCAGGAGGGCCTCATCCGGGCGGTCGACGTCATCGACCTCATCATCGAGATCCTGAGGGGATCGAAGAACCGCAAGATGGCGATGGACTGCCTCGTCATGGGAAAAACCGACGGGATCAAATTCAAATCCGACAAGTCCAGGCAGGACGCGGAGCTCCTCATGTTTACCGAGAGGCAGGCGAACGCGATCCTGGACATGCGCCTCGCAAAACTCATCGGTCTTGAGATCGAGGCTCTCCGGAAGGAGCACGAAGAGACCATAAAGAAGATCGCGAGATATCAGAAGCTTCTCGAGGACCACGACGAGATGGCGAGACTCCTCATAAAGGAGCTCGAGGACATGAAGAAGGAGTACGGCCGCGACAGAAGGACAGCCCTCACGGACGCGGGCGAGATCGTGATCGAGGAGAAGAAGGTCGAAGAGGAGGAAGTCGTCTTCTGCCTCGACCGGTTCGGCTATGCGAAGCTGCTCGACGCCTCCGTCTACGAGAAGAACAAGGAGGCGGCGGATGCGGACAACAAATACATTTTCAAAATCATGAACACCGACAAGGTCGGGATCTTCACCGACATCGGCAAGATGCACTCGATCAAGGTGCTCGATGTCCCGATGAAGAAGCTGAGGGACAAGGGCGTGCCGGTGGACAACCTGAGCAACTATGAGACGGACAAGGAGGAGATCCTCTGGGTGGGGCCGCTTGCGCATATCGCGAAGAGCGAGTTCTTCTTCGCCACGGAGAGGGGCTATGTGAAGAGGACTGCAGGGACGGAGTTCGTGGCCTCCACGCGCACCATCCAGTCGACGAAGCTGCAGGAAGGCGACAGGCTGATTCTCGCCGCCCCATCGGAGTCGATGGACTGCGCCGTTCTTGTGAGCCACGGCGGGTATTTCCTCAAGTTCCGGACCCTGGAAGCATCCGAGCTCAAAAAGACCGCGGTGGGCGTGAAGGGAATCCTCCTTGCGGAAGGAGACAAAGTGGACGCCGCCTATCTTCTCGACGGCTCCAGGGAGTTTATGGTGGATTACCGGGGAGGAACGGTATCTCTCAACAGACTGAAAATGGGGAAGCGCGGCGGAAAGGGAACAAAGAGCCGCAAATAGAGCTTCTCCAGTCCCGAATCGAGCTTTTCTTTTAAGAAATGTGCTTGCATTTTGTGTATACAGGTGCTATATTGACATAGGTCACTGATGATTTGGTTTGGAGCGGACGCTTTCGTCCGCTCCAATTTCGTGAAGCAGGGTTTGCTGTGAGCAGAAAAGAAGAAATCGAACAAAAGACCTGGGAGCTGCTCGGCGAAATTACGGAAGAGCTCGGTATAAGGAGAGTGGACGCTGAGTATGTGAAGGAAGGCGGAGAGTATTATCTCCGCTGCTATATCGATAAGGACGGCGGCGTTCAGATCGACGACTGCGAGGCAGTGAGCCGCGCGCTCGACCCGAAGCTGGACGAGGGGGACTTCATTCCCGATGCCTACACGCTCGAAGTGAGCTCCCCGGGCCTTGGAAGACAGCTCAGGCGGCCCCATGATTTTGAATTTGCTGCGGGCAGGGAAGTGGAGCTGAAGACCTTCAAGGCCGTTGACGGAAAGAAGGAGTTTAAGGGAAACCTCATTTCCTCAGACGACGCCGGCGTGACAATCTCGCTTCCCGAAGGGGAAAAGACATTTTCGAGGAAAGAGATATCGAGCATCCGCCTGGCGTTCGATTTCTGAACCGGATTACACTTTCCGGCCGGCAAAGCAGTTTCATTTTCGAAATGCTTTAAGCGGCAGCAGTATAGGCTGCATTTTTGGAGAGACATGTGTTCATGATTGGGGGTCTCTCAAAATAAAGGAGGAAGACATGGCAACTGAGAACACGGAATTAAAAGCGGCGATCGAGCTCCTGGAGAAGGAGAAGGGGATCAGCCGGGAGTCGCTTCTTGAGTCCATCGGGCAGGCGCTCGTACAGGCCTGCAAGGCTCATTTCGGAAAAAATGACAACATCGAGGTCAAGATTGACCCGGAGACCTGCGAGTACTCCGTGATCGCGGAGAAGGAAGTGGTCGAGTCCGAGGACGACATCATCGACTCCACGCTGCAGGTGACGCTGGAGGAGGCGAGAGCTACGGATCCCCACGTGATGGCGGGCGACATCATCACGATCAATATTAACTCCAAGTCGTTTGGCCGAATTGCAACGATGAACGCCAAGAATGTCATCCTTCAGAGAATCCGCGAAGAGGAAAGAAACGCGGTATTCAACCAGTACAACAGCAAGGTGAAGGAGGTCGTCTCGGGCGTCGTCTCCAGATATCAGAACAAGTCCTACTACATCAATCTCGGGAAGGCGGACGCCGTCCTCAATGAAAATGAGCAGGTCAAAAGCGAGAGGTTCCAGCCCACGGAGCGCGTGAAGGTCTACGTCATCGACGTGAAGAACACGACCAAGGGACCGAAGATCCTCGTCTCGAGGACCCACCCGGATCTCGTGAGAAAGCTCTTTGAGGAGGAAGTCTCCGAGGTCAGGGACGGCCCGGCGGAGATCAAAGGCGTCTCAAGGGAGCCGGGATCGAGAACCAAGATGGCTGTCTGGTCCAACAACCCGGACGTCGATCCGGTCGGGGCGTGCGTCGGCATGAACGGAAGCCGCGTCGGGGCAGTGGTCTCCGAGCTCCGCGGAGAGAAGATCGACATCATCGCATGGGACGAGAACCCGGCGGTTCTCATCGAGAATGCGCTCAGCCCGGCGAAGGTGATCACGGTCGGAGCGGACCCGGACAACCGCTCGGCGAAGGTGATTGTCCCCGACTACCAGCTCTCGCTTGCTATCGGCAAGGAGGGACAGAATGCGAGGCTTGCCGCCCGCCTCACGGGCTACAAGATCGACATCAAGTCGGAGACCCAGGCCAGGGAGTCGGGTGACTTCGATGATCTCTATCTCGACGATTTCGATGAAAATGGCGTCTATTATGAAGAAACGGAAGACTACGACGGATCAGATTTTGATCTCGTCCCCGGAGAGACCGCTGAGGACCTGCCTGGGGTGCAGGACAACGAGAAATAAAAGGGAACTCCTCAGGGTCTTTAGGAACGGGGAGGGCAGAATACAGGCAGATCCCGCGGGAAAGGCCGGCGGGAGAGGCGCTTATCTGTGCCCGGACATGACGTGCCTTATGAGAGTGAAGAAGAGCGGGGCTCTTCTTCGGACTCTGAAGGGAGAGGCCCCGGACCATCTCTACGGGGATCTGGAAGAGCTGATCG
>CADCPJ010000022.1 GCA_902803245.1 uncultured Lachnospiraceae bacterium
CCGTGATGTGCCCGTCATCGAGCACCTGGAGCAGCACGTTGAAGACGTCCGGATGGGCCTTCTCCACCTCGTCGAAGAGCACGACCGAAAACGGCTTCCTGCGGACAGCTTCCGTCAGCTGGCCGCCCTCGTCGTAGCCGACATATCCGGGAGGCGCTCCGATCAGCCTCGACACGGAATACTTCTCCATGTACTCCGACATATCGATGCGCACCATGTTGTTCTCGTCGTCGAAGAGGTACGCCGCGAGCGTCTTCGCCAGCTCGGTCTTGCCGACGCCGGTGGGTCCGAGGAAGAGAAATGATCCGATCGGCCGCTTGGGATCCTTGATTCCCGCCTTCGAGCGGAGGATCGCGTCTGCCACCTTGCGGACTGCCTCGTCCTGCCCCACGACTCTCTTATGCAGCTCATCCTCAAGGCCAAGGAGCTTCTCCCTCTCGCCGGCCGTCAGCTTCGCTACGGGGATGCCCGTCCACTTCGAGACGATCTTTGCGATCTCATCGTCGTCCACTTCCTCGTGGACCATGGACAGGTCGCGGTTCTTCACCGTCTCCTCCGCTTCCGCCAGGGCTTTCTGCAGCCTCGGCAGCTCGCCGTACTGCAGCTCGGCAGCTTTGTTCAGGTCATAGTTTCGCTTCGCGATCTCGATCTTGGAATTCACCTCATCGATCTGCTCGCGGTAAGTCTTGAGGCCCTCCACGGCCTTCTTTTCATTTTCCCACTGGGCGCTCGCGGACTGGAACTCGTCCTGCAGCTCCGCCAGATCCTTCTTAAGTACCGCAAGCCTCTCTTTGCTGAGCGGATCGCTCTCCTTTTTGAGGGCCGTCTCCTCGATCTCCATCTGGGTGATTCGGCGGCTCATCTCATCGAGCTCCGTCGGCAGGGAGTTGAGCTCCGTCTTAATGAGGGCGCAGGCCTCGTCCACGAGGTCGATGGCCTTGTCCGGAAGGAACCGGTCCGTGATGTAGCGCTGCGACAGCGTCGCCGCCGCAACAAGAGCGTTGTCCGTGATCTTGACGCCGTGATAGACCTCATAGCGCTCTTTGAGCCCGCGGAGGATCGAAATCGTGTCCTCCACCGTCGGCTCGTGGATCATGACCGGCTGGAAGCGGCGCTCCAGGGCCTTGTCCTTCTCGATGTACTCGCGGTACTCGTCGAGGGTCGTCGCCCCGATGCAGTGCAGCTCGCCTCTCGCCAGCATCGGCTTTAACATGTTGCCGGCGTCCATCGCGCCGTCCGTCTTGCCCGCCCCCACGATCAGGTGCAGCTCGTCGATGAAGAGGATGATCCTTCCCTCCGACTTCCGCACTTCCTCGAGAACGGCCTTCAGCCTCTCCTCAAACTCGCCGCGGTACTTTGCGCCGGCCACGAGCGATCCCATGTCGAGGGCGAAGATGTGTTTGTTCTTCAGGTTGTCCGGGACATCTCCCTTGACGATTCTCTGTGCGAGGCCTTCCACCGCGGCGGTCTTGCCGACGCCGGGCTCGCCGATCAGCACGGGGTTGTTCTTTGATTTTCTGGACAGGATCAGGATCGTCTGGCGGATCTCGTCGTCCCTCCCGATCACGGGATCGAGCTTCTGCTGTCCCGCCTTCTCCACCAGGTCCACTCCGTACTTGCTTAAGGAGTCATACGTGACCTCCGGGTTGTCGGTCGTGACCTTCTGGTTGCCCCTCACCTGGGCGAGGGACGAAAGGAAGCCGTCCCTGCTGATTCCGTACGCATGAAAGATCTCCTTTAGGGCGCGGCTCGGGTATTTCAGCATCGCGAGAAACAGGTGCTCGACGGACGTGTACTCGTCTCCCATGGCCTTTGCCTCGTCGGGAGCCTTAAGGAGCACTTTGTTGAGGTCCGCCCCGATGTAGGGCTTCGCCCCGCTCACCTTGACGCGCTTCTCAATCGCGCCCTGCACCGCATCTGAAAATGACTCCGCATCCACGCCCATCTTCTCGATCAGCCTGCGGATAAGGCTGTCTTCCTGGTTCAAAAGGACATAGAGGAGATGCTCTTCATCGATCTCCTGGTTTCCGAAGTCAAGAGCAACTTTATCGAGCTCCATGAGAGCTTCTTTTGATCTCTGTGTAAACTTCTCAATATTCATAAACTGATGCCTCCTCTCATGCCGCCCCTGTCTAAGGGGGACTTCCCATGAGGTGTCCGTACATAGGTCTTTTGTACAGACGCCCTTAAAGGTCTTTAAGGGAAGCTTCACCGGCTTTTTGATGATCCCATGATAGCACCGGCTGTTAGCACTGTCAAGTGTTGAGTGCTAATATTTTCTGAAAAGTTTCACACTTTAGCCGCACCTGCGGCACACTGCCGGCGCGCCGCCATAAAGAGCCCTGTCTTTTCAGCACCCCTGTCCCTTAAGGAAGAATATGCCCTGCCGCAAGATACAGCCTGTACCACTCCTTTCGGCTCAAGGTTATGTCGCTTGCGGCGATGATCTCCACAAGGCGCTCCGGCCGCGAGGTCCCCACGACGATCTGCATCCCGGCCGGATGCCTGAGCACCCACGCCGCGGCGATTCCGGCTTTTTCCGGTGAAAATACGATGCAATATAGTTCACTCAACTTAGGGATAGTATGCTAAAATGAAAAACATCCATATTTATTAAAAAAATGGAGCAGCAAAGAACACCTGACAGCTCACAAAGAGACACAGAAAGGAAATCAATATGTTGAAGAAATGCAGAAAGACAATGCTCACGCTGTTCACCGTGGCTCTCGTCTCCGCCTCGGCCGCCCTCCCCGTGACGGCCGCCCCAAAAGTCCAGGATGTCGACTATGAGGGAAAAGGCCGGGTAGAGGTAGAATTCACATCGGATGTCTCCTATCGAAATCCCGGGATCAAAGTAAAGGATTCCGAAGGAAAAACGGTCCCGGCGAAAATAGTTAAAAAGACTGACGACGAAGTCACTTTCCGCATCAGGAATTACAAGAAGGGCGGGAAATACACCTACGTGATCACCGGCATTCTCGCTTCCGGAGAGACTGCGGCCTCAAAGGTCAGGGGCAAAGTAACCATCCCGAAGACCGTCTCCGGCATCACCGTACAGAGCGTGGTCTATAAGGCAGCGAAAAAAGAAGTGGAGATTGAGTTTCTCGAGGAGGTCGAGTGGAAGAACGCAGGCATCGAGATCAGGAAAGACAATAAGGGCACAAGCCTTGTCAGAAAGATCGCCTCGAAGGAGGACGATGAGATCAAAGCTTCCGTCAAAAAGCTCGAAAAAGGAGAGACCTACTGGTGGAGGATCAGCGGCATCCGGAAAAAAGGCACCGGTGCCTATGGAACGATCTCCGGAAGGTTCACTGTGAGCGAGTGAGATTCATTTTCTTCTTAAAATCTCTGAACTCTCCAAGCGCCTTCCATCCGATCCTGACGATTTTCGGTATGTTCATGGAATCCACGCCTGCCTGCCTCGGTTTAAAAGTGATTCTTTTAAACCGGCAGGCTTCTTTATAATAGACAAAAAATGCCGTCAGCATGATATTGGGCAGGCCGTAATCCGCAGGCATCCTGCCCAGATACTTTTTGACAGTCTCCGCTCTCATGAGCCGGAACGGCGCGTTTGCATCCGGAATCCTCACTCCAAAGTACAATCTGAGGAGCATGCACACGACGCGTTCAACAAACGCCCGGGCTTTTCCGTCCCCC
>CADCPJ010000023.1 GCA_902803245.1 uncultured Lachnospiraceae bacterium
GGCGAAGGGCAAGTCCGCCTCCTGCGCCGGCACGGTAAAACCGGTCGCGCTCAGCTCGAAGAAGCTCACCGTCCCGCGGTTCGACATTGCGGAGCTTTCGCTCCCATGCAGCAGTCCGGGCAAGGTCAGGTGGAGCAGTTCCGCTTCGCAGGTCGCAGTCGTCTACGGACAGAACACCGATAAAGTCTATGTCTACGGGAAGAAGATCGGAACCGCCATCGTGTCCGCCACCTATATGAACAGGACCTACCAGTGCCTCATCCGTGTTGAGGAGCACCCCGACCTGGAAAACCTGATGACGGAGGCCGATCTCGCAAAGAAGAGTCCTCTCTACGGGAAAAAGATCGCCGTCTACGGATCGAGCAATGAGGTCGGCTCCCACAACTCCTCGAACAAGTCCTGGGTGGATTACCTCACGGAAAAGCTCAAAGGTACGGCGACCGTCATCAACAAGTCGAAGGGCGGGAACAACCTGATAAACAGCGTGGACCGCATTTCCGCCGATCCGGACCTTGACACCTATGACATCATCATCGTATCCACTGTGAGAAATTCGTTCCGCGGCAACCTCCCGCTCCCGAGCAGCTCGGACCCGCGGGGATTTCTCCAGTCCCTGTACACCCTGTCCGGGCTCATTGAGCGCGGACGGCAGACGGTCTATCTCGCGTCCTGCCTGCCCATGAAGAAAAACTTCCGCTCATTCTCGAACACGATGTCCATCTACGACGGGCTGGTCTATAAGACCTGCCGGAAGCTCGGCTTCAAGTATCTGGATATGCACAGCTGGCTTGGCATATCCGATGAGGAGGCGGGCGATCAGACGAGCGACGGCTATCACTATCTGGCTTCCGCCCACCCCGTCCTCGCGGATCACTGCCTCGCCGCCCTCACAATCGGCGGAGAAGCCCTCAGAAGCTATCAGTGCAAAGTCACGGGAGACGAGCTGCTTAAGGTTCTCGCGCTGCAGAGCGACATGGTCGGACCGGACACGGACAGGGCTGCCTCCAGCTACTACTCCGTCGACACGGAGTTAAACGTCAGCTTCTACCTGTGGCTTGAGGCCAAAGACAACATCTTAGACGGAACCAGAATTCTTAACGCCTCAAGCGGGGTGAATTTCTACCCGGCCTCCACCTGCCTTTATGGAACCAATGAGTGGGGCGTCTGCAGGATGCTCACGGACGGAAGCGTCGTGAAGGAGCATGGCACTCCGGAAGGGACTTCCTTTGCCATCCAGATCAATTCCCGCGCGATGCTCGACGCAGGGATCTGACGCGGCTGAAAGCCGCCTTTTGGCGGAACCATCTCACTTTGCGAAATGTTCTTCGTAAGAAAGACAATTCCGTTAACGGCTGTAATTCATTTTGAAGGCCTCCCTTGCGGAGACATATGCACTTTCGACTGCAAAATACGGCAGATGCCGGGAGCGAATCACCCGTTCGCCCCCGGCATCTTTTTTCTTAATGCGGTCTTTATGCCACGCAGAAGTACCTTAATGCCATCTTTGCAGGCCGCGGTTTAAGATAGGGACAAAGCTGACGATGGTTTTTCTTCAATGGGGAAATGCGTATGGCGCTCCATTTTTTAAACAAAAAGCTGTCTTCCTTCCAGATCATCATCGCAGGCTTCCTCGGGGTCATCCTGCTCGGGACGTTTCTTCTCATGCTTCCGGTCTCCCAAAGAGACGGGCAGTTCGCCTCAGTGGAGGAAGCCCTCTTCACTTCAACGTCGGCCGTGTGCGTCACCGGTCTCGTCGTGAGGGACACGGCCTCTTCCTGGTCGCCGTTTGGCCAGGTCGTCATCCTGATCCTGATCCAGACCGGCGGGCTCGGTGTCATCTCTGTCGCGGCGTTCATCTCCATGATCTCGGGGAGGAAGATCTCGCTCCTTGAGCGAAGCCTCCTTCAGGACAGCATCTCGGCCCACCAGATTGGCGGAATCGTCCGGATGACAGTCTTCATTTTCAAAGCCGCGCTTGGCATCGAGGCGCTCGGGGCGCTCGCCATGATGCCGGCATTTTGCAGCGAATACGGCCCTTACGGGATCTGGATGGCCGTGTTTCACTCGATCTCCGCGTTCTGCAACGCCGGCTTCGACATCATGGGAGACAAGACCGGTCCCTATTCCTCCCTGACGGGGTATGCGGCAAATCCGGGCGTCGTCCTGCCGGTCTGCCTCCTCATCATCGCGGGGGGCATCGGATTCCTGACGTGGGAAGATATCGCCATGAACAAGGCCCATTTTCGAAGATACCACA
>CADCPJ010000024.1 GCA_902803245.1 uncultured Lachnospiraceae bacterium
AACTTGCTGTCCTTAAGCGCGGCGACGACATCGAGGAAGAGCGGCTCGCCTTCGGAACCCGGCTCTTTTGTTCTGTCGAGGACGTTGATCACCTTGACGGTATCCGGGATGACGTCGATAAGGGCCTTTGCCGAGAACGGGCGATACAGGCGGACCTTGACGACGCCGACCTTGCAGCCCTGCTTCATGAGATAGTCGACGGTCTCTTCGATGGTCTCGCAGCCGGAGCCCATGGCGACAATGACGCTCTCCGCATCCGGCGCGCCGTAGTAGTTGAAGAGCTTATAATCCGTCCCGATCTTCGCGTTGACCTTGTCCATGTATTCCTGGACGATGCCCGGCAGCGCGTCGTAGTAAGGATTGCAGGCTTCGCGTGCCTGGAAGAAGATATCCGGGTTCTGAGCGGAGCCGATCTCCTTCGGATGATTCGGATTGAGAGCCTTGTCGCGGAATCTCTGAAGGGCATCCTGATCAACCATCTCAGCCAGATCGTCGTAATCCCATGTCTCGATCTTCTGGATCTCGTGGGATGTGCGGAAGCCGTCGAAGAAGTTGATGAACGGGATGCTGCCCTTAAGGGCTGCCAGGTGAGCGACCGGCGTCAGGTCCATAACTTCCTGTACGGAGGAGGCGCAGAGCATCGCGCATCCTGTCTGGCGGCATGCATAGACGTCAGAGTGGTCGCCGAAGATGGAGAGCGCGTGGCTCGCAACGGCACGTGCGGAAACATCAAAGACACCCGGAAGCTGTTCGCCTGCGACCTTGTAGAGATTCGGGATCATAAGCAGGAGGCCCTGGGACGCCGTGAAAGTGGTCGTCATCGCGCCTGCCGCCAAAGAACCGTGGAAAGCGCCCGCGGCACCGGCCTCGGACTGCATCTCTGTGACCTGTACTTCCTGACCGAAGATGTTCTTGCGGCCAGCTGTGGCCCACTCGTCCATATGCTCAGGCATAACGGATGAAGGGGTGATCGGGTAGATCGTAG
Organism: uncultured Lachnospiraceae bacterium; assembly: GCA_902803245.1. GTDB lineage: Bacteria > Bacillota > Clostridia > Lachnospirales > Lachnospiraceae > Chordicoccus. The sequence continues at coordinate 986 of CADCPJ010000024.1, forward strand.
CGACTTCCGTAAACGCATATGAGGCATGCGCTGCGGCTTCGTTACCATCCATGGTCAGCATTTTTCTTTTTGCCATGTTGTAGAATCCTCCTTATCTCTTTGAAAGAAGCGCTTTCCGCACTTTTTCCATACTGCATAGAAGTATAGCATGGGAATCTGTCGTATGTCTATTCTAATTCCCTGTAAAAAATTGTGCAAAAATCATGTTTTCCGGCGTATGGGCAATCGCCCGGTATCCGAGAGATTGCAGCTTCTCTTCCATCGCCGGCCGGGACTTGGCTATGACGCAGAAGTTGACTCCGTCATTTTTGAGGTTCCCGGCCCCGCCCGGCAAGTAGAGGGCCGATGAGATGCGGAATGAGGGGTTGTATGCGACCGCTTCTTTCGCAAAGTCCTCCCTCTCGAACGCTATGACGGGCGTGTCCGTCTCCGACTCCCCTGCGATGTAGTCGCAGAGCGTGATGAGCTCAGGATCCGCTTTCAGCGAATTGGCCGGAAGAGGGATCTCCCTGTAGCTCCTTAATGACGGCACGGCGAGAAGCAGGATGCCTGCGGCAAATGTCAGGATGAGCAGGAATTTGGCGGCCTTCGATCGGAACTTAAAGGCGATGAGCGCAAAGCCCCCGCCGATGAGGAGGAATGCGGGAATCAGCCACAGAAAGCGGTAGTACTCCTCTATCAGCTCCGGCCATCTCTCGAAGAGAAGCGGAAAGAGATACGGGTTGAATACGGTTGCGCAAAGAATCACAAACGGCCACAGGAAGACAATCCGAAACTGCTTTCCCCCAAAAATTGCAGCAGCGACGAGAAGCCCCGCGGCGAAGAACAGGAAATATCCGGGGGCCTGATAGCCGAGTATCGTCTTGATCAGGAAGGACAGGCCGGATTCGGTCGTCTCGTATGCAGTCATAGTATCGTACTCCTTCAGAATAAAGGAAATGCAGGCGGCTTACTGCATGCAGCCTGGAAGACTCGCACATTCGCGTTCATGCCGCACGTTGTAACGCCTTCCGTTCTTTATCATACATGCCGCGCTCTGTCATGCCTTCCGTTCATTTTCATGCATGTCGTCATGCCTGTCACCCGCCCTCATCTATACACATACATCAGCATCGCCGCAGATGGCGCGGCGAGGGACAGCATCAGCGCGATCAGCCCCTTCCACTTCTTTCCGAAGACGGAGACGGGCACCATCACCGACACGGCTGCAGCCGGCCACAGCATGAGCGCGGACGGCGAGAGCGAGACCGCAGCAATTCCCGACAGGAAGAGCAGGATCCCGGTCCGTCTGTTCTGTTCCTGCTTAAGGATCACGATGCCGATGAGAATCACCGCCGGAAGGAGGACACACGCAAGAGAGGCATTCCCCGTCCAGCCCTCCGCGTACAAGAGCCCGGAGGGAGTGTATGCCGTCCGGAAGGCCGCTCCGGCTACAATGGCAAGCACTGCGGCGGCGCCGGACTCCCCGTGCCTGCCGTCAAAGAGACGGTAAAAGATCCGGTATATGATCATCCCCGAAAGGACGGCCACAACCGGCGCCCTCACGACCCTCATCACAATCATCGGATGCAGCCCGGTGAGCTCGGCGACAAGCGTGTCAAACGCGTGGTACCTGACCAGAAGGTCTTTCGTGCTGAAGGATGTGCGCACAGCCATACTTCCGGGAATCATAACGTGCATGGAGTCGCTCCGGATGTCCGCGGACATCTGGGCTATGATGCCTCCCGGGTCTCCCGCGGCCGGCAGTATCAGCACAAGGGCGACGCTCCCGATCATCACGACGATCACCGCAAAGACGGAGAAGAAAAAGCTCATTCCCCCGGACACCACTGCCGTTCCCCGGAAGATCGACTGGAAGTTTATGACCATGGAGAGGGCCATGAGGACGGACAGCGTGATCACGGCGCATCTCGAAAACTCATATAGGGAGAGATTTGCGCGCATGCATATGACAGCAGTCACTTCCATGACCGCTGTCGTGACGATCCATCCCGCCGTCACCGTCTCAAAGAGGGACTTCTTCTCTCCCTTCGCCGCAAACGGCAGAATGCCTCCTATGATAAAATAAACAAGCAGCTCTCCCGCCGCGGTGAACGCGGCGAGTGTAATATGGGACATAGGTTCTTAGTCGTCCTCCTCCTGGTCCTCCGTAGTGACGTAGACCTGGCGCTTCTTCGCCATCGCGTCGCTTGAGAGATACTCGTCGTAGGTTCCGATCTTGTCGATGAGTGTGCCGTCCGGCAAAAATTCCATGATGCGGTTCGCGGTGGACTCCACGATCTGGTGGTCCCGCGACGTAAAGAGAATCACTCCCGGGAATTTGATCATGCCGTTGTTGAGGGCGGTGATCGCCTCCATGTCGAGATGGTTGGTCGGCTCGTCGAATATGAGGACATTCGCCCCCGAGATCATCATTTTCGAGAGAAGGCACCTCACCTTCTCGCCTCCCGACAGAACGCGCACTCTCTTAATTCCATCCTCTCCCGCAAACAGCATGCGGCCGAGGAAACTGCGAACATACGTCGTGTCCTTGTTCTCGGAGTACTGGGTCAGCCAGTCGGCGATCGTTAAGTCGTTGTCGAATTCGTCGCTGTAGTCCTTAGGGAAATAGGCCTGCGACGTCGTGATGCCCCACTTGTAATATCCCTCGTCCGGCTCCATCCGCCCGGAGAGAATCTCGAAGAGCGTGGTCTTCGCCCTCTCGTTTCCGCCGACAAACGCGACCTTGTCCGTGCGGTTGATGATGAAATTCAGATCCTTGAAAATGACTTCGCCGTCGATGGTCTTGCTCAGATGCTCCACGAAGAGCACGTCGTTTCCGATCTCGCGGTTCGGGCGGAAATCGATGTAGGGATACTTCCTGCTCGACGGGACCATCGTCGTAAGCTCGATCTTCTCGAGGGCGCGCTTTCTGGAAGTCGCCTGCTTGGATTTCGAGGCATTTGCGGAGAACCGGGCGATGAACTCTTTGAGCTCCTTGATCTGCTCCTCCTTCTTCCGGTTCTGCTCCTTCATCTGCCTGACGAGGAGCTGCGAGGATTCAAACCAGAAGTCGTAGTTTCCGGCGAAGAGACGGATCTTCCCGTAGTCGATGTCCGCGGTCTGCGTGCATACCTTATTGAGGAAATAGCGGTCATGGGAGACCACGATGACCGTGTTGTTGAAGCCGATGAGGAACTCCTCCAGCCACTCGATGGCCTCGAGGTCCAGATGGTTCGTGGGCTCGTCGAGAAGGAGGATGTCCGGATTGCCGAAAAGCGCCTGCGCGAGCAGCACCTTGACCTTGACCGGTCCGTCCAGCGTCCCCATGGTGAGGTGGTGCATCTCGGGGGCAATTCCGAGCCCCGTAAGCAGAGTCTCCGCGTCGGTCTCCGCGTCCCAGCCGTTCATTTCCGCAAATTCGCCTTCGAGCTCCGAAGCGCGGATGCCGTCCTCGTCGGTGAAGTCCTCCTTCATGTAGATGGCGTCCTTCTCCTTCATCACTTCATAGAGGCGCTTGTTCCCCATGATGACGGTATCGAGTACCTCATAGCCGTCGTATTTAAAATGGTCCTGCTCAAGGAAGGAGATGCGGTCGCCCGGGGTCACTGCGATCGTGCCGGATGAAGTCTCGAGCTGCCCGCTCAGTATTTTGAGAAATGTGGACTTGCCCGCCCCGTTGGCCCCGATGAGCCCGTAGCAGTTTCCCTCAATAAACTTGATGTTGACATCTTCAAAGAGCGCCTTCTTGCCCACCCGGTAGGTCACGTTGATGGCTTCAATCATATCCTCTCTCCTTTGGCTGTTTTTTGTTCCTTTTATTGTCATGTAAGGGCCGGTCCCACCCGCAGGATCCAAGCCTCTCCCTCTCAAGCTCCGCGCCCTCTTCCCTCGCAAGGCGGATTCTCTCGTCCGTCTCCAGCTCGAGCTTCTTCCTTTTCCGCTCTTCCTTCTTAAGGTGGGACGACTGCCAGGCGCTGTAGATAAAGAGCACGAGTGCGACCGCTATGAGCACGCCGGTCATATCCACGCAGACGTCGTAGAAGCTTCCCGCCCTCCCCTTGACAAGTGTCTGGTGCGCCTCATCGAAGCAGGCATAAATGAATGCGGCGACGATCGAGATCGCAGCGCTCCTCGTCGCCAGAGTCAGGAAGAAGAACGACAGAAAGAGCAGGATGAAGAGCACCGCGTATTCCGCCATATGGGCTGACTTCCTGACGGCCGGGTGCAGGATCTCCGCCAGTTCGTCCACACTCTTTCCGGGAAGGAATGTCCGGTGGATGAACTCCGCGGCCTCATACGTGATCTTCAGCGAGAGGCCGGAGGAAACCTGCGCCTCCTGCGCCGAAAACTGAAATATGACCACCATCCAGACCGCTGTGGGCAAAAACCAGAAAAATCTGCGAAATGTTTTCATATACAAACCAAATGTCGTGCCTTTTTTCTGCCCATGCGCTATAATCAGTATAAAAATGAAACCAACGTGTATTAAGGAGGCTGCATTATGTTTAATCGCTTCAACAGAATCAAGGGAGAAGTCATTCTCGGCTGCTCCGCTCTCGTCTTCATGGGCGTTCTCATCGTCCTTGGCTACGCCGGCGAAGCGCGCAAAGGCTCACAGGAAAAATAAGGTTAACTGGTATAACGGCTTTAAGCTTAAATAGTATAACAGAAGTGACGCGGAAATAGATAACGATTTCCGCGTCATTTTTAAAGCAGTCTTTGTCAAAATGCACCATCACCCGCGCATCGGATGATCCTTCCTGCGGTCTGTAAGAAGCAGTGTCCCTCTCTTCTTCCTGATGCGGCAAAGTGCGATATAGAGAGCGCTCGCCGCAAGGCCCATAAGGCTTAAAATGAGTCCGGCTTTAAGTCCCGGCACGGTGTAGCGCAGCTCGATCCGGTTCCTGCCCGCGTGAATCCTCACGGCCATCATCCCGTTAATATCGAGGATCCCGGTCTTATTTCCGTCCACATACGCGGACCAGCCCGAGTCGTAAGGGATCGAATAGAACGCATACTTCTCGCTGTCCGCAAGAATCGTCGAAGCATAGCTCGAAGTCGTTCTGACGACATCGGAAGAGCACTCCTCCTGATGTCCCCTGCTGATCTCCTCGAGCTGTCCGGCGCCGGCTTCTCCGTCCGTTTTCGGGTCGTAGTGCCGGAGGATGTCCTTTACTTCTTCCTCGTCCTCATCGGATACGACGAGTGTCTTCAGCATGACGATGGCCTTGTCCGCATCGGGCTTCTCCGCGAATTCGGATGCCGTCATGTAGGTGTCGTAGGTGAAGCCGATGGGCGGGATGGAGTTGTCCTCGTAGATATAATACTTCCTGTTCTTTCCCTCCGCGATCTGTTTGGGAATGCCCCGGTCCGGGTCCTCCTTGGTCAGGTACTCATACCGCGCGGACACAAGGTTATGGAGTCCTTCCGGCGCGTCCGGGGACTTCACGTCTCTCTTTAGCCCGAGGGCCGTGTAGAACCGGAAGATCGAGCCTGAGACCGTGCTGCAGAAATTCGCAGTGGTCTGGAAGCCGTGGGTCAGCGTCTCGGGGTTGTCCCTGTTTTGAAAGCGGTACTCCGGGCCCGGATCCTCAAATTGCGCTGAAGTCACAATCCGGTCATGAAGCCCGTCCGCCTGCTCCACGTTCGCCTCGTGGTAGAGAAAGAGTACGCCGGCAGTTGTCCCTATGGAGAAGAGAATCACGCCCGCCCTCATAAAGAGATCCCTGCGTTTTTTCATCTGCGTCATGATGATCCATGTGAGGAGGGTCCCGGCGGCGGCCACACAGGTCCACACCGCAAACAGGTCTCCGCGGTAGATCTTGCTCTCCCCCGCGCTGTTCCACGGCACAAAGACGAGGAACACTATGAAAAAGGCCGTGATGAGTCCCCAGATGAGAGCTGCGCCGTTCACCGCCTTCTGAACGGGAGTCGGCTCGTCGTACACCCTCGCCTCCCTCTCCGCCTGGTCAAACACGAAGGCGGCCGAGAGCGCAAAGAGAAGCACCGGCATATAGAACCATCTGTGGTAGAGGCCGGCAAAGAGCGAGAAGGCAGCATTTAAGATCGGCACGACGGCCATGACGAGGCACCATTTCAGCATCCTCGTGACCCAGTGCTTCCTGCGCACTTTTATAAATGCAATGACAAGCACGAGCCCTGCCATCGGGATGTAAGCGGCGCAGGAGGCAAAATTGTGCTCGATCACCGAGCTCTGGTTGGACATCACCTCCCCGGGAAAGATCAGCGCCTTCAGTATGTAGAGGTATCTCTCCGTGGAGAAGACGAGGGAGTTGTTGCCGTAGTAGTCGAATTTCACCCTCGGGTTCTGCATCGTGAAGTAGACCGACGGGAGGAGCAGGAGCATCCCGCCCATGACCCCTAAAACCGCCTCGAA
>CADCPJ010000025.1 GCA_902803245.1 uncultured Lachnospiraceae bacterium
CTGCAGTAAATCAGTCCGAACAGCCCTCAGATGCTCAGAAATCAGAGGCTGCAGAAAGCCGCGCCGTGCAGCTCGCAGAGTCCATGACTCTGGAGCAGAAAATCGCGCAGATGATCATGCCGGCAGTCCGGTTCTGGAATGAAAACAGCGTTACGGATCTCTCAGAGCTTCCCGAGCTGGCAGAGGCCCTGAGGCGCCACCAGTACGGCGGCCTGATTGTCGACGGCGCCAATATAAAGGAGACGGAGCAGGCGGTTCGTCTTATCAGTGATCTGCAGGCGAATAACGCCAAGAGCGCGGATGCTCTGGAGACAGGAGTCATCCCCTATCTCACCTCTTCCGACGTCGAGGGAGGTGCCGTGAACCGGCTTGCACCGGGAACGCGTGGGACCGGCAGCATGGCGATCGGCGCTTCGTGGGAAAATGCCGAAGAAAATGCGAGAGCTACCGGGCGGATGTTCGGAGAAGAGATGCACGCCCTGGGAATCAATGTGGACCTCGGCCCCTGCATCGATGTCATCGCGGATCTCGCGGATCCCGGCATGAGCACGCGCGTGTTCTCCGACGACCCCGAGGTAAATGCGCAGCTGGGTCTTGCTTTTGGGGAAGGCCTCGGAGAAAGCGGCATCATTACCTGCTACAAGCATTTTCCGGGGGCGGGAGACGGGAGCGATTACCCGACCTCCATTCATCTGACCCGTGAGCAGCTCGAGGAGAATGGTCTTTATGCCTACAGAGGCGTAATCGAGAGCGGCGCAGAGATGGTGATGACATCCGCCACGACATTTCCTCTGATCGACGAAAAAGAGCTCATGGCAGACGGCCTCACAGAGGGATACTATCCCGTGACGCTCTCCCCTTACTTTGTGACGGAGATGCTGAGGGAGGATCTCGGCTTTGACGGCGTAGTCATCACGGACGCCCTGGAAATGATGCAGTTTATCAAGGAGCCTGACAGCGGCCTGCCACTCTTTGAAGGTGACTCCCATACGGTTGAGCACGATCTGCAGGTCGCGGAAAAGGCCATAAGCGCCGGATGCGATATTCTGCTGATTCCTCTGGATTTAAACTGCAGCGAGGCTGTCACGTACTACGATGACTACATCAGCGGTCTTGCCGGGCTTGTAGAAGACGGAACCATCGATCCAAGCTCTATCGATGAATCCGTGGAACGCATCCTGTCCCTGAAGGAGCGCCACGGGATACTGGACCTTGCTACAGACGGATCGGATGTGGAGGAGAAAGTCGAAGCCGCGCTTGATAGTGTCGGGTCTCCGGCCCATCACGAAACAGAGCAGGAAATCGCAAAGCAGGCCATCACTCTCCTGAAAAATGACGGCGTCCTGCCCCTCACACTGTCCTCCGAGAAGACAAACATCGTTTTCGCCGGCCGCACGTCAAGAGACAGCACGCCGATTGCCTTTGCACTGAATCAGATGATGCAAAGCGGTATCCTGGACGAAGACACCAGGATCGAAAACCTCATCACAGGGGAGACAGCGGGCAGCGAAGATGCCGCCGTAAAAATCGTGATCGACTGCTACTATGACACCCAGAACGACGGCGAGCTTGTTTATTCCGATGAGCTCTCATCAGCGGTCAGGGAAGCGGATACAGTGATCTGTCTGAGCGCAATCGGAGCCGGCCTGGAGCTCCTGCAGGACGACAGCCTGGTTGTGCAGGGAGTTGACCGCGCCCTTCAAGAGGCAAAAGAGGCCGGCGCAGACTTTATCCTCCTGAGCGCGAATCTGCCCGTGGATGCAGCCCGTTTTGAGGACGCAGACGCCATCGTCTGTGCTTATCTGTCAGCGGGATACGGCACCGATCCTTCAACTCCTGCAGCCGGAGCGAGAAATGTCGGGGCTTTCAATGCCAATGTCCCCACAGCCATCCGCGCGATCTTCGGAGAATTTGACATGCCCGGCAGACTGCCCATCAATATCCCCGCTCTGATTAAGGGAGAAGACGGCAGCGTATCATACGGAGAAGAGCTTCTGTACGAGCGGGGCTTTTCGGCCTCATAAGCAGAAAGCGTGACACCTAAGAATACTTGATGTTGCCATGGCAGGGATTATTTTGTTTTCACTTTTTGCCTATAGGTCCATGCGGTAATCAGTTTTTTCCCATTGGAGAGTCTTGCCCGGAAATAATACGTCCTGTTCTTTTTCAGATTGCGTAAGACTATCTTTTTCTTCAGGCTTTTGATCCCGATCTTTTTTGTCCATGCGTTTTTAAAC
>CADCPJ010000026.1 GCA_902803245.1 uncultured Lachnospiraceae bacterium
CTCTTCAGCGGCCTTCTGACCCTGCTCTTCCGGTACCTCGAGCAGAGGCTCAGCTATTTCCGCTGATGTGACAATGGGGACTTATCCACCATTTTCACGTTAACATAATATGTGACATTGGGGACTGTCCCCATTGTCACGTTTTTCGGACCAGGGAGAACAGATATGGCACTCTTGGAAGTGAGAGACATCCGGAAGTATTTCGGAAATGTGGAAGTATTAAAAGGGATAGATTTTGACCTCGAGGAAGGTGAGGCGATCTCCATCATCGGCTCGTCGGGAAGCGGCAAGACGACGCTCCTTAGGTGCCTCAATTTTCTGGAGACGCCGGACAAGGGCACCATCACGGTCCGCGGGGAGAGGCTCTTTGACGCGGCCGCGTGGAAGTCCGTGTCCGAAGAGCAGGTGAGGAAGAAGAGAATGCACTTCGGGATGGTTTTTCAGTCCTTCAACCTCTTCCCGCAGTTCACGGCCCTCGAGAATGTGACCCTTGCCCCGCTCCTTGCGTCAAAGGGCGGGAAGGCGGGGCCTCCCGAGGAGGAGATCCGGAAGAGGGGCATGGAGCTCCTTGGACAGATGGGCCTCCTGGACCGCAAGGACAACTATCCCCACCAGCTCTCGGGAGGCCAGCAGCAGAGAGTCGCCATCGCGAGGGCCCTGGCCCTCAAGCCGGACATCCTCTGCTTCGACGAGCCCACATCGGCCCTCGACCCGGAGCTCACGGGCGAGGTGCTGAAGGTTATCCGGGAGCTGGCGAAAAAGAATACCACGATGATCATCGTGACCCACGAGATGGCCTTCGCGAGGGACGTGGCCGACAGGGTGATCTTCATGGACAAGGGCGTCGTCCTGGAGGAGGGTCCGGCCAGGGAAGTCATCGACAACCCGAAGGAGGAGCGCACGAAGCAGTTCCTCGCCGGATACAACCAGAAAGGGGAGTGGCAGGAACCCGGAGCCCGTGAGGCTTCCGCTTCCCGGCAAGGCACTGTCGGTGCTCATGTGCATGACGGCTTAAGTCAGAGACTGAGGGCGTATCGCCGCCCCTTCAAAAAGGAGAACGACAAAGATGAATGACAGATATGTAAGCCCGCTCTCCGAGCGGTATGCCGGAAAAGAGATGCAGGAGGTCTTCTCCCCGGACAGGAAATTCAGGACCTGGAGAAAACTGTGGATCGCACTCGCGGAGGCGGAGCAGGAGCTCGGCCTTCCGATCACGGATGAACAGATCAATGAGATGAAGGAGCACGCGGACGACATCAACTACGAGGATGCGAGGGCGAGGGAGAGAGAGGTCCGCCACGACGTGATGTCCCATGTGTACGCCTACGGCCTCCAGTGCCCGAAGGCGAAGGGGATCATCCACCTCGGCGCAACTTCCTGCTACGTCGGGGACAACACCGACATCATCCTCATGCGGGACGCCCTCGTCATCATACGGAAGAAGCTGGTCAACCTGATCGCGCGCCTCTCGGACTTCGCAAAGCGCTACAAGGATCTCCCGACCCTCGCCTTCACGCATTTTCAGCCGGCCCAGCCCACGACTGTCGGAAAGAGGGCGACGCTCTGGATTCAGGAATTCATGATGGACCTGGATGACCTCGACTACGTGTGCGGCTCGCTCCGCCTCCTGGGCTCGAAGGGCACTACGGGGACACAGGCTTCATTTCTCGAGCTCTTTGAGGGAGACAACGGGAAATGCGACCGGCTGGACCCGCTCATCGCCCAAAAAATGGGCTTCCCAGGATGCTACTATGTGTCAGGGCAGACGTACTCCCGCAAGGTGGACATGAGGGTCCTGCAGGTGCTCGCCGGAATCGGTGCCAGCGCGACGAAATTCTCCAATGACATCCGCCTCCTGCAGCACTTAAAAGAGGTGGAGGAGCCGTTTGAGAAGAAGCAGATCGGATCCTCGGCGATGGCCTATAAGCGGAACCCGATGCGCTCCGAGAGGATTGCCGCCCTGTCCCGCTACCTGATCGCCGACTCGCTGAATCCGGCCATCACTTCCTCCGCCCAGTGGTTTGAGAGGACCCTCGACGATTCCGCGAACAAGCGTCTCTCCGTGCCGGAGGGCTTCCTCGCCGCGGACGGCATCCTGGA